>DAOUEH010000133.1:0-11377 GCA_034430635.1 Dehalococcoidales bacterium
TCGTAGCGGGCGGAGTTAAAGCCCTCGCCGATAATCGTCCGCGTCAGGATGGACGGCTCGAAGAGGCCGCCGTGGCCGTAGATGGAGAGGTCGAAGTCCCAGGCGCCTACTTTGCTGTCGACGGTCTTGGCCTCCAGCGTCTGAAAATCGATGGCGATGCCGAAATCGGTAAGCTGCTGCGCCACGAACTGTCCCAGGTCTCGGTAGGTGGCGGCGGCGATGAGGCTGAGTTCCAAGGGCTCGCCATTCTTCACGAAACGGCCCCCCTCAAGAGTGTAGCCCAGCCCAGCCAGCAGCCGGGCGGCCTCGTCCGGGTCGTAAGCGTACCGGGGGGTGGACGGGTTGTACCAGGGGCTGGTCGGCGGCATCATGCCGGGGCTGCCGGCGGTGGCGTGCCCCCGGAAGACGATTTGCACCAGGGCCTCGCGGTCGATGGCGTAGGCCAGGGCCCGGCGGAAGTCCACGGAAGACAGTGGCTCCTTAGTATGGTTGATGGTCAGCTTGCCGTTCCGCGACGGCGGGCTGGTAATGACGCTGAAACCGGCGGCCTCGATGTCGGCGGCAACCTCGGCGGGGGCGCTGGCGGAGTTCACCGAGCCGTCCTCAATTGCCGCCGGGTTCATCTCCTCGGCCATCTTGATAAACCTTATCTCGGCCACGGCCGGGTCACCCAGATAATAATTTTCATTGGCCTTATATAAATAGGTGCCGTGCTCTTTGGAATAGTCGGCCAGCGTGTAGGGCCCCGTGCCGATGACCGCCTCCGGCCCCAGGAACTCCTCCGGGAAGGTAATATCCGCCCAGATGTGCTCGGGTATTATCGGCTGGGCGCCGGCCACGTCCTGAAAGAATGGGGCGTAGGACCGGCTGAGGGTGAGCTTGACGGTATAATCGTCCAGGGCCTCGGCGGCGGCAACGATGCTGTTATCCACCCACTGGTAGGGGTGCTCCTTGGTGTAATTAAAGGTAAAAACGACGTCGTCGGCGGTGAAGGCAACGCCGTCGTGCCACCTGGCGTCCTCCTGGAGGGTAAAGGTATAGGCGTTCTCCTCCTCGTTATAAGTCCACTCCCTGGCGAGCTGGGGGACGAAGCCGTCGGCGTCCTTCCAGACGAGCGTCTCGAAGATAAACTGCATCCGCACGTAGCCCGGCCCGCGCGAGTAATGGGCATAGGGCGAGGGGAAGCCCCAGTCGCCCGTTTCGTCGGCGATGGTGTAGACACCGGGTTGCGCCTTACCGCCGCAGGCCGGTATCGCCAGCAGGGACACGGCCAGGACGATAAGGGCTATCGCGGGCAGTAATTTCTTCATGGCAAATCCTTCCCTTCTGCATGACCCGGACGCAAGTTGTTAACGAATAATGGCCAGGCCGTCGCCGGCGAGCTGGTAGTACTCGCTCCCGGAGCAGGGGAGGCACAGCGGCTTCCCGTCCCGCAGCCGGGCGCGCGGCTCCATGACGTTCTCGCCGCAGGCGGAACATTTCACACTGCCGAAGATGCGGGCATAGGCCGGCACCTGGATGTTCACGCGCCGGATATCGAAAAGCTCCTCGTCCGGTATGTCCAGCATCTTAAAGGCGATATCTATCCACATCAGCCGCAGCCGCTCGTCGTCTTGGGGCGTGCCGCGGCGCTCCTTGACCACCTTTTGAAAGAGGGCGCCGGCCTCCGGGTATCTCGCCAGCGGGCCGCCGTCGGCCCGGGCCGCCACCCTGACCCCCTCGCCCGTCCTCGGGGCCAGCGTGAAGGCGGTCTTGCCGTAGTCGCGATAGATAAGGGAATTGTTGCCGAAGGAGCAGCCGGTGACCATCTGCACGCCGTCGCTGAAGCAGGCGTTCGTCTCCACGATGGCCACCACCTCCTCCATGCCGGTGGCGCGCGTCTTAAGCTCCCTGACGGCGCGTGTGGCCGCCTTGACCCCCAGGGACGAGCCGGGGCAGAAATGCCCGTGCAGCAGCCCGCTTATCTCCAGCAGCCGGGGCAGGTCGCCCGCCGCCACCGCCGCCTCGATTTCCTCACGTGGACTCTCTCTGTTCAAGGCCGCCTCCTTTCGCGGACAGAGCTGCAATCAGGGGTAGCTGCAATCAGTTGCAATAAAAAAGGCAAAAAAATATAGATAACTCTCTTAGCTACCCTTTTCCCGGCATTTACGGCACAGCCCGCTGATAACCATATGCTTGAACCGGACGTTGAAATCGAAGTTCTCCTCCAGGGAGCGCTCCACCGGCGTGAAGAGGGCCTCGTCGCAGTCTACCGTCGTGCCGCAGCGGCTGCACACCAGGTGATGGTGGTGGCCTGCCTCGGGGTGGTGATAGATAGACTGGCCTTCGAGCGCGGTCTTGTAGACGCAGCCGGCGCTCTCCAGCAGCTCAAGGGTGCGGTAGACGGTGGATTTATTGATACCGGGCATCCGCTTCTGGACGTGCGTGATGATGTCCTCGGCGGTGAGGCGGTCTTCATGACTGTGAATGAGCTCGATAATCAGCCGCCGCTGCGGCGTGAGCCGCAGGCCCTTCTCCTTGAAGACGTACAAGCAACTCATATCTCCTGCACCTGGTTGCAATTATATACTGCCAAATACCCCATGTCAACCGTTTCAACGGGCGAAAAGGGCTGGATGAGGCCGGAACCGGGGAGTGGCGACCCCGACGGGATTCGAACCCGTGATCTCCACCGTGACAGGGTGGCATGTTAGGCCGCTACACTACGGGGCCGAGATAAACACCAGCGGCAAGTATCAGCACTTACCGCTTATAAGAGTCTAGCAAAGGTGGGGTGGCCTGTCAAGACATCGTGCCTGAGCTTGTTGTCTCTACTGGCGGTTTATGGTATAATAGCGTATTATTTGCTAGGAAGCGGACGTGGTCAAAAAGAAGCCGGAAGTAAAAGCAGAAGAGCAGAAGCTCCAGGACTACGAGATGGTCTATATCATTGCGCCCGATATCGACGATGAGGCCCTGGAGGGTAAGGTCGAGGGCGTGAGCCAGTTTATCACCGCCCGGGACGGCGTGGTCGACGAGGTGGCAAGATGGGGCAAGAAGAAGCTGGCCTATCCCCTCAAGCACCATCTGGAAGGCAACTACGTTTTAACCCGGTTCAAGATAAGCCCGACGCGCTGCAAAGAGCTGGAAGCCAATCTGGAGATATCCGAGGAGATACTACGACATCTCCTCATCAAAGCGGGCGGTTAAGCGGGAGGCATGTCAGACTCCTGATTCGTAACGGGGAGGTGCCGAGGTATGCCGAGTCTGAATAAGGTGACGATAATCGGGAATGTTGGGCAAGAACCGGAGATGCGTTTCACTCCCAGTGGCAAGCCGGTAACATCTTTTTCCGTGGCTACCAACTGGGTCTATACTTCGCCGGAGGGGGAGCGCCGCCAGGAGACGGAATGGTTTAACGTGGTGGCCTGGAACCGGCTGGCCGAGCAGTGCAACCAGTTTCTGGGCAAGGGCAAGCTCGTCTATGCCGAAGGCCGCATTCACACCCGGAACTGGGAGGGGCAGGACGGGCAGCCCCATTCGCGCATCGAGGTAATCGCCAACCGGGTGATATTTCTGGACAGGCGCGGCACCGGCACCACCGAAGAGAAGGTGGAAGAGGGCGCGGCCGCCGACCTGGAGCCGGAAGACCTCCCGTTCTAGCGGCGGGGGAACGCAAGGGAAATTCGTAACAAGATATAGAGGGCAGGATGACACAAACCAGAGATTCCAGGGGCCGGAGACCGGGGCGGGGAAGATATGTGCCCAAGCGCAAGATATGCTTCTTCTGCCGCGATAAGGTCCGCTACATAGACTATAAAGACCCGGCGGCCCTGCGGCCTTACATCTCCGACCGGGGCAAGATCGCCCCGCGCCGCAAGAGCGGCGCCTGCGCCAAGCACCAGAGGGCCCTGGCCACGGCCATCAAACGGGCGCGGCACCTGGCCCTCCTGCCGTTCGTGGCCGACCATATCCGCCGGACGGGGGGCGTCGGCATCAAGAGCTAGCGCCGCCGCACGGCCCATTATCATTTTTTATTCCATCAATAGTTATCTTAGCAGGGAGTTAGAGTGCCGAAGCGAACCTATCAACCGAAGAGTATTCCCAGGAAACGCGAACACGGTTTCCTGAAGCGGATGAGCACGCGCGGCGGCCGGGCCGTCCTCAAGGCCAGGCGCCTTAAAGGGCGGAAGAAACTGACCGTCGTTTAGCGGCGGCCGGGAATAATGCGGGTGGGGCAGCCGTGAGGGGAGAGCAATACATTACCAAGAAGGCGCAGTTCGACCTGGTTTTCCAGGAGGGCAGGTCGTGGGTGGATAAACCGCTGGTGATGCGGGCCCTGCCCAACGGGCTTGATTATAGCCGCTACGGCTTCACGGTCAGCCGCCGCGTAGGTAAGGCCGTGGTGAGGAACCGGGTTAAGCGGCGGCTCCGCGAGATAGTGCGGCAGACGGAGCTTGCGCCGGGCTGGGATATTATCTTTATCGCCCGCGTCCCGGCGGCGGCGGCCGATTATAAGGTTATGAATCTGGCGGTCCGGGGATTATTGCGGCGGGCCGGGCTGTGTATAGGGGAGTATGAAGGCATTCGCCCTGGCGCTAATTAAGATTTACCAGCGGACGCTATCGCGGGTCATGCCGCCGGCGTGCCGCTTTACCCCGACCTGCTCCCAGTATACCTACGAGGCCATCGGCAAGTTCGGGTTATTAAGAGGCACGGGTCTGGGCATCCGGCGTATCGCCCGCTGCCACCCCTTCCACCCCGGCGGCTACGACCCGGTGCCGTGATATGCATTGCGGAGATTGATATTTTGAGGAAACGGACTGATTCGAAGAAGCGCCGCGGGCATGTCCTCAAGCTGGGCCTGCTGGCGGCGATGCTTATTATTATCGTCGGCGTCAGCCTGGGCTGCGTCGGCGGGCTTACACCTATCGGCTGGTCGGGAGGCAAGGTGGCCGACGGCACCCTCTTCGTCGGCTCCAAGGAAGGCCGGCTGGTGGCCATCGACCTGGCCGATGAGAGCCGCCTCTGGGCCGAGCCCCTCAGTCCCGACGGAGGGGGAGGAGGCTTCGGCTGCCTGCCGGTGGCGGGCGGCGGCTGCGGCGGCAGTAACAAAGTAGCCATCTACGGCACGCCGGCGGTAGCCGGCGACCTGGTCTATATCGCCGGCTATAACGGCAAGATTTACGCTTATAACGCGGACAACCTGGCGACGCGGTGGGTCTATCCCCGCGAGGGCAATCTCGAGCCCTTCGCCGGCGGGGCGGTGACCGACGGCACCAGCCTCTATATCGCCGGCAACGAAGGCAAGCTCTACGCCCTGGATGCCGTAACCGGCGATAAGCTCTGGGAGTATGAGACCGGTGATAAAATCTGGTCTACCCCGGCGCTCAGCGACGGCGTGCTCTACATCGGCTCCTTCGATAAGAAGTTCTACGCCATCAACGCCGCCGACGGCACACTGAAGTGGACTTACCAGACCGAAGGTACTATCGTCACCACGCCGCTGGTGGCCGACGGGCTGGTCTACTTCGGCTCCTTCGACAGGTATCTCTACGCCGTCAATATCGCCGACGGCAGCCTTAAATGGCGCTTCATGGGCCAGAACTGGTTCTGGGCGATGCCCCTCATTCACGAAGGTGCCCTCTACGCCGGCTGCCTGGATAAACAGGTATATGTCCTCAATCCCGCCAGCGGGGCCGAGATAGCCTCCTTCGACCTGGGCGGCCAGGTCGCGTCATCGCCGGTCGCCGTCGATAAGTACGTCGTCTTCGCCACGCGTAAGGGCGTGGTATTCAGTATCGATACCGTCTCTCACCAATTGAAGCAGCTGGCCGACTTCGAAAAGGATGTCGACGGCCCGCTGACCGCCTACGAAGGCATCGTCTACGTCCATACCAGCGAGCTGGCGCTGGAGCGGGTAAACGTCCTTACCGGCGCCATCCTGTCGCCCATATCGCTGGAGAGCCAGAGTTGAGGTAAGCGCCTTTGAATGCTTGGGAACTAATTATACAGCAGCCGTTGATAAACGTCCTCATCGTGGTGGCGGACGCCCTCGGCAATAACTTCGGCCTGGCCATCATCGCCCTCACCATCTTCGTAAATATCTGCATGCTGCCGCTTACCCTCAGCCAGCTGCGCTCCACCCGGGCCATGCAGGCGCTCCAGCCCAAGATTGCCGAGCTACAGAAGAAGTTCGGCAAGGACAAGCAGAAGCTGGCCCAGGAGCAGATGCGGCTCTATAAAGAGTCCGGCGTCAAGCCGGCTGGCTGTGCCATTACCCTGATAATCCAGATGCCCGTCTGGATTGCCCTCTACCAGGCCATCATGCTGTCCCTGGCGGTAGCCCCGGAGGGGCTGCTGAACCTCTCCCGCTATCTCTATAACTGGTCGCAGGTCTTCGCCATACTGCCCCTCAACCGGGAGTTCCTGGGGATGAACCTGGCCGACCAGAATTTCATCCTGGCCATCCTCGTCGGCGTGACGATGTGGATACAGCAGAAGATGGCGACGACGACCACCCCCGCCGACCCCAAGCAGGCGCAGCAGAGCCAGCTTATGCTCTGGATGATGCCGATGATGTTCACCCTCCTGGCGCTTTCCTTCCCCAGCGGTCTGGCGCTATACTGGGTGGTTAACAGCATCGTCCGCATCGTCATGCAGTACCGCGTCACCGGCTGGGGAGGCCTGCGACGCCAGCCCAGGACGGAGACGGCACCGGCGGATAAGGGTAAGAAATACGTGGATTTCAAGGCCCCCATGGGCGAGAAGCGCTCCACCGACGACGTGGGGGCGGATATCGTCATCCGCGACGAAAAAGGGCTCATCAAGCCGGATAAGAAACGCTACCTGCCCGGTAGGGACCGGAATATGAAGAAGCGGAAGAAGTAGGGTTAGTACCGAGAGAAGGTTGGATGCCAATGGATTTGCCCGAGGGACAAAAAACGATATTTGAAACCGCCCGTGAGGTGCTGGAGAAGCTCCTGGAGCTCCTGGAGCTGCCCGCCAGCGTGGCGCTCTGCGAGGAGTTCACCGTCATCGGCGAGGACGGCGAGGCCTCCTCCATCGGGCTCAATATCGAGGGAGAAGACCTGGGGATACTCATCGGGCGGCGCGGTCAGACGATGGTATCGCTGCAGCATATCGTCCGGCTTATCATGGTGCACAAGATGGAGGTACGCCTACCCATCGTCCTCGACGTGGAGGGCTACAAGCAGCGCCGCTGTGAGGGCCTGCGCGCCCTGGCCAACCGGCTGGCGGAGCAGGTGGGCAAGCGGAAGGCCCCCTTCACTATGGAGCCGATGAGCGCCTTCGAGAGGCGCGTTATCCACCTCGCCCTGGCGGACCACCCCGATGTCATCACCGAGTCTACCGGTATCGGCGAGGGCCGCAAGGTGGTCATCACGCCTAAAGTATTGCCCGGGTATTGATTTTCCCACCGGGTTGTGTTAACATAACCCCGTAAAGGCTGTGACGGAGAAGAGTAGGGGTGGTGAGGGGTAATCAGCGAGTCTGGTACGGTGCGAGCAGACATATCCCCGCCCTGAAAATCCCTCCCGAGCCGCCAACCGAAAGCCCCGCCGGGGCGAGTAGGCCTGGCCGGATTCGTCGCCCGTTAGCCGCGACGAGGGCATGAATGCGTGCCCTGTTGAGGGCCCCCTTGGAGAAGGGGGAATTAGGGTGGTACCGCGGGAAAATCGAGTCCCGTCCCTAGAGGACGGGACTTTATTATTTAAGTGGAATATTGTCGTTGCGAGCCCTTCCGCTGAAGGGCGAAGCGATCTCTTTTTGGTCAGCGGGATTGCTTCGTTTCACTCGCAATGACATAAAGTGATAGACGGGACTTGTCACTATAAGGGGGTTATTATGTTTAAGCCTGTGAACAGCCGGGTGAATTTCCCGGAGATGGAGGCGCCGATCCTGGCCGGCTGGAAGCAGGGCGATATCTTCCGCCGCAGCGTGGCGGCCAGGGAAGGCGGCGAGCGCTTCGTCCTCTACGAGGGGCCGCCCACTGCCAACGGCAGCCCCGGCATCCATCACGTGCTGGCCCGCGTCTTCAAGGATGTTATCCCGCGCTACAAGGTAATGAAGGGCTACTATGCCCCGCGCATCGGCGGCTGGGATACCCACGGCCTGCCGGTCGAGCTTGAGGTCGAGAAGCAGCTCGGCTTCTCTGGCAAAACCCAGATAGAGCAGTACGGCATTGCCGAGTTCAACGCCAAATGCCGCGAAAGCGTCTTCGGCTATCTCAAGGAGTGGAACGAGTTGACCGAGCGTATCGGCTACTGGGTGGACATGGAGCACCCCTACGTCACCATGGACAACAGCTACATCGAGAGCGTCTGGTGGGTCATCAAGCAAATATGGGACAGGGGACTGGTCTACCAGGGCTATAAGGTGGCCCCCCATTGCCCCCGCTGCGGCACTTCCTTAAGCTCGCACGAGGTCGCCCAGGGCTACAAAGAGGACACCGAAGACCCCTCGGTTTACATAAAGTTCCTGGTCAAGGATAAGGGCAAGGCTGACCTGCCCGCCGACAAGCCCGTCTACCTGCTGGCCTGGACGACGACCCCCTGGACGCTGCCGGGCAATACGGCCCTGGCCGTGGCGCCGGACGCCGAGTACGACCTGCTGGAAGGGGATAAGGAATATCTCGTCATGGCATCCAGATTAGTAGGGGCCGTGGGTCCGGAAGGGTATAAGAGTGTCGGGAAGCTGACCGGAAAAGACCTGGTCGGCGTAAGCTACGAGCCGCTCTTCAACCCGCACCAGTTCGACGTGCCGCGCCTGCGTTTCGAGGAGGGCGGCTCGCTCGCCGAGCAGCCATCGCAGCAAGACTTGAAATATAAAGTCATCAGCGGCGACTTCGTCACCCTGGACGACGGCACCGGCATCGTCCACATCGCCCCGGCCTTCGGCGAGGTAGACCATGAGGCGGGCAAGCAGTGGGGGCTGGACTTCGTCCAGCAGGTGGATTTACAGGGCAACATCACCGGCAGCTACCCCTTTGCCGGCAAGTTCGTCAAGGACGCCGACGAAGACATCATGGCCGACCTCAAGTCGCGTGGCTTGCTTTTCCGTAGTGAGACCATCAAGCACACCTATCCCTTCTGCTGGCGCTGCGAGACCCCGCTGCTCTACTACGCCAAGCAGACCTGGTACGTCAAGACGACGGCCCTTAAAGACAGGCTCATCGCCGGGAACGAGCAGATAAACTGGTACCCGGAGCACATCAAGCACGGGCGCTTCGGCGACTGGCTGGCCAACAACATCGACTGGGCCTTCTCGCGGGAGCGCTACTGGGGCACGCCGCTGCCGGTCTGGCGCTGCGAGAAGTGCGGGGCGACCGACTGTGTCGGGGGGCTCGACGAGCTAAGGAACAAGGCGGGTTTCTCCGGCCTGCCCGAGCCGCTCGACCTGCACCGGCCCTACGTTGACGAGCTGACCTTTAGCTGTGAGAAATGTAAGGGCACCATGCGGCGCGTCCCCGAGGTCATCGACGCCTGGTTCGATTCCGGGGCGATGCCGGTGGCCCAGAGCCACTACCCGTTCGAGAACGAGACGCTGCTTACGGACGGGCGTTTCCCGGCCGACTACATCTGCGAGGCCATCGACCAGACGCGCGGCTGGTTTTACAGCCTGCACGCCGTGTCCACCCTGCTCTTCGACCGTCCCTGCTTCGAGAACGTCATCTGCCTGGGGCACATCCAGGACGCCAAAGGCGAGAAGATGAGCAAGCGCAAGGGCAACGTCGTCTGGCCTAACGAGGTCATCGCCAAGTACGGCGCCGACGCCCTGCGCTGGTATCTCTACACCGCCTCGGCGCCGGGCAACCCGCGCCAGTTCGACGAGAAGCAGCTGGCCGATACCTCACGCCGTTTTCTGGGGACGCTCTGGAACGTCTACTCGTTCTTCGTGATGTACGCCAACATTGATGAGTATAAACCGCCGGAGACTTTCGCGCCGCCCGAGGCCGAGCTGGATAGGTGGATTCTCTCCGAGTTAAACCAGCTTATCGCCGACGTGGACGCCTGCCTCGATGCCTACAACCCCACCGAGGCGGGGAGAAAGATAGAGAGCTTCGTCGACGGGCTGTCCAACTGGTACGTGCGGCGCTCGCGGCGGCGCTTCTGGAAGAGCGAGAACGACGCCGACAAGCTCTCCGCCTATAACACGCTCTACCGTTGCCTGGTGACCCTGGCCGGGCTGCTGGCACCGTTCACGCCGTACCTTGCCGAGGAGCTTTACCAGAACCTGGTGCGGCAGGTAAGCCCGGGCGCCCCGGAGAGCGTCCACCTCACCGATTTCCCGGTGGCCGATGCGGGCTTAATCGACAACCAGCTGGCCGAGGACAACCGCCTGGCCATGAAGCTCTGCAGCCTGGGACGCGCCGCCCGCAGTCAGGCCGGTATCAAGGTGCGCCAGCCGCTGGGCGAGATATATATCGGCGTCGCCTCCGAGCGGGAGAAGCGGGCCCTGGAGCGGGTAACGCCCCTCGTCCTGGAGGAGCTCAACGTCAAGGAGCTTTTCAGCGATAGCGTCGAGAAGGTGACCGGGCAGGAAGGCCCCGGCTTCGTCGTCGTAGCCGAGGCGGGCAGCTCCCTGGCCATTGCCACCTACCTCACCGCCGAGCTGGAGGCCGAGGGCATGGCCCGCGAAATCGTGCACCGCATCCAGAACATGCGCCGCGCCGCCGGCTACGAAATCGCCGACCACATCCGCGCCTATTACGAGGCGGACGCCTTTATCGTGCAGTCGCTTTCCTCCTTCGCCGACTACGTGATGCAGGAGACGCTGGCGGTGGAGATGTGTGAAGGCATACCCGATGATGCCGACCTCAAGGATAGCTTCAAGATAAGCGGCTATACGGTGGGGCTGGGGGTGAAGAAGGCGGTCTAGGCGGGCGGGGGCGTCTCGGTGGTGATGACGGTGACGGTCTGCGATTGGCCGTCGCGGACGTAGGTGATTTCCAGCGGCCCCCCGACCTCCGAGGCGTAGAGCACGCGCGTCAGCTCCAGGACGGAGTTGACCTCCTCGCCGCCGAGGGAGGTGATAATGTCGCCGGCCTTGAGCCCGGCCTGCTCCGCCGGCGAACCGGCGACGACGCCCCGCACCAGCACGCCCTTATCCGTGCCCAGCCCGTAGAAGCTGGCCACCGCCTGGTCCATGGTAAGCAGGTTCTGGACTCCCAGGAAGGGACGTACCACGTAGCCTGTGTTCACCAGCTCCTGAATGATAGGGTTGGCCTCCTCGGTGGCAATGGCGAAGCCGGTGGCTTCGGCGCCGGTGGCGACAATCTTGGCGCTGGTGATGCCCACCACCTCGCCGGCCATGTTCACCAGCGGGCCGCCGGAGTTGCCCGGGTTGATGACGGCGCTGGTATCGATGAGGTTATAGA
>DAOUEH010000134.1:0-8429 GCA_034430635.1 Dehalococcoidales bacterium
ACTGGTGGGGCCACAATACCGGCCCCACGCACGAGTCCAACCCGCTGGGCCTGGGCGACGCCATCACCGATAAGGTCATCTACCAGCCCTGGCTGGACAATGCCGACCAGCCGGATGATTCGGACGACGGCTACATCGACGCCTACAACGACGCCAGGACCAGGGTCTGGATACACGATACCACCGGCCTTGACTACGTGGTCAGCGCCGGGCGCTGGTCGCATAATCCCGACCACGCCTACCCCGACTTCATGGTGGTCGGCGGGTACTTCATCGACGTCGTCGTCGAAGACCATACCGACTTCGATGCCAATACCTGGATAGAGATACGCTTCTACTACGACGACGAGGATGTCGACGCCGGGCTCATCGAGCAGACCTTCCGCATGAAGTGGTGGGACGGGTCTGACTGGCTCGACTGCTCCGAGACCGGCGTGAACATGGCCGGGAACTATGTCTGGGTCATCGTGCGAGCCAGCGGCACCTCGCCCACCCTAGCCGATATGTACGGCACGCCGTTCGCCGCCAGCGGACAGCGGGTCGTCATCCCCGGGCTTACCTTCTGGGGCAGCCTGGCCCTGGCCGGACTCTTCCTGGGCGCCATCGTCTGGATGGCGCGTCGGAAAAGGGCCGCCGTCAGCTGCCGGGACTAATCGACATATGCTAGCCCAGTAACGGAGGAGGCCCTGGCTTAACCGTCAGGGCCATCCTCATTGGTATGGATAAGGAGAATTCATGGCAGGTAATACCCGCCGCAAGGTAATGACTTTTCTACGGCGACACAAGGTGGCCATAAAATCCGGGGCTATCTTCGTGGCCGGTATTTTGCTTTCGGCGCTGGTATACTCCAAGCTGGTAACGACCGGCCTCTTCGCCGCCGATGCGGCCTTTACGGCCCGGGCCACCGGCTTTTTCCTCAACCTGCTGGGCGGGGCCGTCCAGGTCACCGGGCACACCATTTCCTCGGCCGGTTTCAGCGTGGACGTGGGCACCGGCTGTACGGCCACCATCCCCATCATGCTCTTTATCTGCGCCGTGCTGGCCTACCCCGGCCGGTGGAAGCTCAAGGTCCTGGGGATTGTCATCGGCGGCGCCTGCCTCTACGCCCTCAACCTGGTGCGCACCGTCAGCCTGTTTTTCATCGGCACCCACTTCCACAGCTTCTTCGAGACGGCCCACCTGCTCTTATGGCAGCCGCTGATAATACTGGCGGCCGTTATCCTCTGGCTATTCTGGGTAAGGAGGACAGCTCGTGTTGCGGTCTCATAGCCTTACGTCGTTCGCCATCAAGGCCGTGGGCGCCGTCATCGGGCTGGCGCTGGTCTGGTCTTTCATCGCGCCCTATTACAACCGCCTGCTCGTCGCCGCCAGCAACGGCCTGGGTCTCGCCCCCTTCCATCTCAGCAGCCAGGGCGGCGATATTTATTTCTCGACCGCCGGCGGGCAGCCCGTCACCGGCATCCACGGGGCCGCCCTCAACTTCGGCCTCATCCTCCTGCTGGCCCTGCTCATCGCCACGCCGGGCCTGAGGCTGGTCCACCGCCTGCGCAATATCGGCATCGGGCTGGCGGTTATCTTCGCCGTGCAGCTGGCCACCCTGGCCGCGCTGGGGGGCCTGGTACAGGCGGGGACAGGCGCCTCTGCCGCTTCCCTGCTCAGCGTGCCGGTCGTCCTGCTCTGCACCATCGGCTTCAACCTCTTCCCGGCCCTTATCTGGCTGGGGCTCTGCCGGCGGCAGGCCCGCCGCCCCGAGCCCGCCAGACACCTTTATTGACAATACCCGCGTTTTTCTATAGGCTAATCTATACACACAGGGCACCGGGGTATCGGGCAGACCAGAGAATACGTCCCCGGTGGGGTGGCCTATGGCGGGGGTAAAAGGGGCAAAGGCCAGGGCCGACGGGCAGCGCTCCGAGGTTCTGGTATTGAGCCGTATTTCGGCGGCGCTCAGCGGCCTGTGGGACCTGGACGCCATCCTCGGCGTCGGCCTGGACAGCACCCTGGACATCATGAACGGCAGCATCGGGGAAATCCTCCTCATCGACGAAGACACCCAGGAGCTTTCTCACCCTGTCCACCGCGGCCTGAGCCGCGAGTTTGTCGAGAGCGTGCGCATCAGCCTGGGCGAGGGGATTACCGGCAGTGTCGCCCAGAGCGGCAAGGCGATGCTCCTCGAAGACATCTCCTCCGACCCCCGCGCCGCCCACCGCGAGATGATTATGGCCGAGGGGCTCAAGGCCTTCATCTGCGTGCCCCTCCGCGCCCGGGATAAGGTGCTGGGCGTCCTCAACGTGGCCAGCCGCCTGCCCCGCAAGTTCACCACCAACGATGTGCACCTGCTCTACGCCATCGGCGACCAGCTGGGCATCGCCATCGAGCACGCCCGCCTCTACGACCGCCTGCGCAAGGCCCGCGAGAGGCTGCGGCGGCTGGCCCGCCAGAACCTGGTGGCCGAGGAGGAGGAGCGCCGCCGCATCGCCCGCGAGCTGCACGACGAGACCAGCCAGTCTTTATCCGGGATAGCCCTGCAGCTGCAGGCGTTGATTGAGATATCGGCCATTTCCGATAAGCTGGACGCCGATTTCGTGGCCGGGCTGAAAAAGGTGCAGGCGCTGACGGTGCAGGTGCACAACGAGGTCAGCCGGCTGATTTCCAACCTCCACCCCGCCCTGCTGGATACCCTGGGTCTGGTGCCCGCCGTGCGCCAGCACGCCGAGACGCAGCTCAAACCGCTGGAAATCAACGTGTCGCTGGAAATCAAGGGCAAAGAGATGCGGTTCCCGCCGGATGTCGAGGCCGCCCTCTTCCGCTTCATCCAGGGGGCCGTCGGCAACATCACCCAGCACTCGCGGGCCCGTAACGCCACCATCGTGCTGGAGTACCGCCCGGACGAGTTCGCCCTCACCGTCAGCGACGACGGGCATGGCTTCGACGTCTCCGAGATTACCGACGTGGAGGAGAGCGGGCGCGGGCGCGGCCTGTTCAGCATGCGGGAGAGGATAGGCTTTCTCGGCGGCACCAGCGGCATCGAGTCCGAGATTGATAAGGGGACTACCGTCTGGGCCAGGCTGCCGGTGGGTCAGGAAATAGGCTATGCAGAAGATAAAAGTCCTGGTGGTTGACGACCATACCATCGTGCGGGACGGCATCTCCGCCCTGCTCTCGCTGGCGGGGGATATCGTCGTGGTGGGCGAGGCCACCAACGGCAGCGAGGCCGTCAAGATGGTCGAGCAGCTCGCCCCGGACGTGGTGCTCATGGATATCGCCATGCCCCTCATGGGGGGGCTGGAGGCCACCCGGCGCATCAGCCGCGAGTTCCCCGCCACCAAGGTGCTGGTGCTCACCCAGTACGACGACAAGGAGTATTTCTTCCCGGTGCTCGAGTCCGGGGCATCCGGCTTCATCAGCAAGGCCGCCGCCTCCTCGGAGATGGTCACCGGGATACGCTCGGTGTACCGGGGCGATTCATATCTCTCTCCCTCGGTCGCCAAGCTCCTGGTGGACAACTACCGGCACACCGCCAGCGAGCGGGTGAGCAACGACCCCTACGGCAAGCTAACGGAGCGGGAGCGGGAGATACTCAAGCTCCTGGCGGAGGGTTTCAGCGCCGCGGAGATTGCCGAGATGCTGGTGATTACCCCCAAGACGGTAGAGGGGCACAAGACCAACCTCATGGCCAAGCTGGGGATTCATAACCGCATCGAGCTCGTCAAGTACGCCCTGCGCAAGGGCATCATCAACATCTGATTGAGAGAGTCTTGCTCCCGCGCCCCCCAACCCCTTTTCGGTGTTATCTATTCCCACCCAGGCCGCCCCCGGTGCATCCGCGTCTTAGCCCGTAGATACCACCCCTTTACCCCCCACCAGAACGAGGAAAGCGTACCCTCATCCACCAAGGGGTGCTTATGAGGGGCTTTGCCCCTCTTTTTCTAATATTCCCCCTCTCCTGTGATACCTCGTCAGGAGAGGGGGACTAAGGGGGTGAGGTAGATAATAAATGCGGGGCGGCAGCGGGAAAAAAGAACACCGGGGGAGGCTCAGGGGTGATTCGGGGGTTTTCCCAAGCTACCATTAGGGTAAACCCCCCGTTTCCCTTCCCCCGCCGATGGCTTATAGTGAAACACATAAGCGCTTCTGGTGAAAGGAGGTGCGTTATGGACAAGAGCTCCAAAATACTCATTGTAGATGACGAGCCCGAGTTTATCGCGGCACTGAAAGAGACCCTGGAAAAGGAGAGGTATCTCGTTTATTCCGCCTCCGACCGTGAAGAGGCCGAAAAAATGGTACGCTCCGAGGAGCCGGACATGATTGTGCTGGGCATCATCATGCCCCGCGGCGATGCCTTCCTCTTCCACAAGTGGCTCAAGCAGACCCTGGGATTCTCTAACCTGCCCATCATGGTCATCAACGCCCCCCCGGAGAAGCAGCTGCTCAAGGGGTGGAAGATGTACGAGGGGATGCAGTGCGACGCCGAGGACTTCCTGGCCAAGCCGGTGGCGCCGTTGGCCCTGGTGCCCCGCATCCAGAAGCTCCTCGACAGGGCCACCAAGAAGATACGGGTACTCATCGTGGACGACCACGCCGTGGTCAGGGACGGCATCCGCTCGGTGCTGGCCCTGCAGCGGGACATGCAGGTCATCGGCGAGGCGGTCAACGGCCAGGAGGCCGTGGAAAAGACCGTGGAGCTCATCCCGGACGTCGTCGTCATGGATATCGTCATGCCGGTGATGAACGGGCTGGATGCCGCCCGGTCTATCTGCCAGAAATGCAAATCGGCCAAGGTGCTGGTGCTCACCCAGTACGACGACGAGGAAAACGTGCTGGCCAGCCGTCAGGTGGGGGCGGTGGGGTTCATCCCCAAGGCCGCCGCCAGCTCGCGGCTGCTCACCGGCATACGGTCGGTGGCCCGGGGCGACCAGTCCTGGATTGAATCGCTCAGCGGTCAGGCCAGCCGGGCGGGAAAGGAGCCCGCCTGAGTGGAAGCCGTCACCATTACCTTGAACGGCGTTGAGGTCTCCGGCTATACCGGCACGACCATCCTGGAGCTGGCCAGGGAGTCCGGCGTCTATATCCCCACCCTCTGCGACGACCCCAACCTGGCCCCCACCGGGGCCTGCCGCCTGTGCCTGGTGGAAGACGAGCGCTCCGGCGCCCTGCACGCCTCCTGCGTCACCCCCATCGCCCCCGGCATGACCATCAACACCAACTCCACACGCGTGGTGGAACATCGGAAACAAATCCTCAAGCTCATGCTGGCCAGCCACCCGGACTCCTGCCTCATCTGCGATAAGGGCAACCGCTGCCAGCTACACAAGCTGGCCGCGGAGATGGGCATCGGCTTCATCGAGTTCCAGCGCATCCCCGTCTCGGACGTCATCGAGGAGGTCAACCCCTTCATCGAGCGCGACCTCTCCAAGTGCATCCTCTGCGGCAAGTGCCTGCGCGCCGACCAGGAGATGGTCGTCGAGGGGGCCATCGACTACATCCACCGCGGCCCCCAGGCAAAGGTGGCCACCTTCAACGATACGCCGCTGGAGAAGTCCGAGTGCACCTTCTGCGGCACCTGCGTGGCCGTCTGCCCCACCGGCGCCCTCATGGACAAGGAGCGGGCCTACAGCGGCACGGCGACCAACGAAGTCACCACGGTGTGCCCCTACTGCGGCTGCGGCTGCGAGCTGAACCTGGGCATCAAGGACGGGCGGGTGGTGGAGACGAGGCCGGCCGCGGCGGGTAAGGTGAACCGGGGTACGCTGTGCGTCCGCGGCAGCTACGGGCTGGACTTCATCCACAGCCCGGAGCGTCTGCGCGCCCCGCTGATTAAGGTGGATGGTGATTTTGAGGAAACGACCTGGGAGGATGCCCTGACGCGGGTAGCCGCCGCCTTCCGGGACATTAAAGAGGCGCACGGCCCCGGCGCCCTGGCCTGCTTCGGCTCGGCCCGGGGCACCAACGAGGAAAACTACCTGCTGCAGCGGCTGGCGCGGGGCGTCCTGGGGACGAACAACATCGATAACGGCAGCCGCCTCTACAGCGCCGCCAGCCGGATAGGGCTGGGGGCCTCCATCGGCTATGCCGGCACCACCGGCTCGCTGGAGGCCCTGGAGCGGGCGCAGGTCATCGTGGTCATCGGCGCCGACCCGGAGATATCGGCCCCGGCGGTGGCCTACGCCATAAAGCGGGCGGCCCGGTTCAAAGGGGCGCAGCTCATCTGCATCGACCCGCGCCGCACGGCGCTGGCCCGCTTCGCCCGCCTCTGGCTCCGCCCCAGGGTGGGGACGGACATCGCCCTGCTCAACGGGCTGGCCAGGGTGGTTATCGACGAAAAGAAATTTGACATTGAGTTCGTCACCCGGATGACGGACAATTTCAACCCGTGGACGAAGAGCCTGGAGGCCTTCGCCCCCGCCCGCGTCGAGGCCCTGACCGGCGTCCCCCGCAAGGACTTGCAGCTGGCCGCCCGCCTCCTCGGCGGGGCGGAAGAGGCCGCTATCGTCTACGGCAACGGCATCACCCAGCACGCCGGCGGCACCGGCGCCGTTATCGCCATCGCCAACCTGGCCATGCTCACCGGCAACACCGGCCGCCACGGCGGCATCTTCGCCCTGTCGCGGGACTCGAACGCCAGCGGGGCCTCCGACATGGGCACCCTGCCCGGTTTCCTGCCCGGCTACCAGAGCGTCGATGAGGCCCAAAACCGGCAGAAATTCGAGGCACGCTGGGGCGGCCCGCTGCCCGCCGCCGGGGGCCTGGCCGCGCCGGAGATGCTGACGGCAGTAAAAGAAGGCAAGGTCAAGGGGATGTTCATCATGGGCGAGAACCCATTAACGACCTTTCCCCAACCGCAGCTGACAAAAGAAGCCCTGACCGCCCTCGACTTCCTGGTGGTGGCCGATATCTTCCCCACCGAGACGGCCCGGCTGGCCGACGTCATCCTGCCCGCCGCCAGCTTCGCCGAGAAGGACGGCACATTCACCAACTTCGAGGGGAGGGTGCAGCGGCTGCACAAGGCCATCGAGCCTTACGGCCAGAGCCTGCCCGACGGCGAGATTATCCTGCGGCTGGCGGCGGCGCTGGGCGCCGCGATGCCCTACGCCTCCCCCGCGGCGGTGATGGAGGAAATCGAGGAGACGGTGCCCTTTTACGGTCACGATGACGACAGCGAGACCGAGGCCCTAGGCATGGAGGCGGATAGTTCCGGCGGCAACCCGCCGGGGACGCGCCGACTCTATAAAGGCCTCTTCCCCAGCGGTTTCGGGCGTTTCTCACCGGTAGAGTATAACCCCCCGCCGGACGGGGCAAAATCGGACTACCCCTTCACCCTCCTGACCGGCTCCAGCCGCTTCCGCTTCGGGGGCGGGGCGCGCAGCTCGCGCTCGGCCCGCCTGCGCCGGTTCTGCCCCGAGGCCCGGCTGGATATCAATCCCGCCGACGCCGAGGCCCTCGGCATCGCTAACGATGACCAGGTTAAAATTACCTCGGCTCAAGGGGAGCTGGCGGCGAAGGCGCAGGTCAGCCTGGCGCTGCCGCCCGGCCACCTCTTCATGCCGATTGCCTTCCCGGAGAGCCCCGTTTACGGGCTTTTCGATACCGCCCTCGACCCGCAGACCCGCGCCCCGGCGCTCAAGTCCTGCGCCGTGAGGCTGGAAAGGACGGCCGCCCATGACCGTAAAAACCGCCAAAAACGCCAAGAAAAAGGTGCCTGAGGTCAATTTAAAGCAGATAGAGAAGATAGCCGCCGGGTATCGCGGCCGCCGCTGGCCCCTGATACCCCTCCTCCAGGAGGTGCAGGAGAAATACGGCTACATCCCCCCAGCGGCCATCCCCGTCATCGCCGATGCCTTCGGGCTCTTCCCCAGCCAGGTGCAGGGGGTGGTCACCTTCTATTCCCAGCTCTATACCGCCCCGCGCGGCCGCAACATCGTCCGTGTCTGCCGGGGCACCGCCTGCCACGTGCGCGGCGGCAAGTCTATTTTAAAACTGGTCAAGCAGCACCTCAACCTGGAAGAGGGCGAGACGAGCGAGGACATGGAATACACCCTGGAGACGGTGGCCTGCATCGGCGTCTGCGCCCTGGCCCCCAACTTGGTGGTGAACAACCAGATTCACGGCAATATGAACCCCAAAAAAGTCGCGGCCGTCTTCGGCCACCGCGGGGGTCACTGACATGGCCCCGCGTAAGACGAAGAGCCCTGACATGGCCCCGCGTAAGATGAAGAGCACCGCCAGCGGCCTGCGCCAAGTCCTCGTCTGCTGCGGCTCGGGCTGCCCCGGCTCGGAGCAGGTGCGCCGACGCCTGGAAGATGAGCTCGCCAGGCAAAAACTTGATGTTACCGTCAAGGCCACCGGCTGCCACGGCTTCTGCCAGCGCGGCCCCACCGTGCTCGTCGAGCCGGAGGACATCCTCTACTGCCAGGTGACGGAGGATGACG
>DAOUEH010000135.1:0-2006 GCA_034430635.1 Dehalococcoidales bacterium
ATATTCGGCTAAAGGAGACTAAAAAGGAGATACTTACATCTCGGGGGTCATTGCGAGGAGCCCTTCACAAAGTGAAGGGCGACGCGGCAATCTCCTAAACCGGTGAGAGAGATTGCTTCGCTTCGCTCGCAATGACATAAGAGAAAACCAAGAGGATTGGGGAGAGGTAAAAAATAAAAGGGGCTTACTGGAGATAGCGTAGTTGGACTTTAATTACCTGACGACCATACTCTTCCTGCCGGCGGTAGGGGCCATCGTCATCGCCTTATACCGGGGCGATAACGAGCGGCTCATCAAGCGCCTGGCCGCTATCTTCACGGCCGTGCCGTTTATACTGGCGCTCTATCTCTTCATCGCCTTCGACCGCTCGGCGGGGGCGGCGGGGCTCGTCCAGTTCGAGGAAAACTACCTCTGGATTGCCCCCCTCAACGCCTATTACCACCTGGGCGTGGACGGGCTCTCCATGCCCCTGGTGCTGCTGACGACCTTCCTGGGCTTCCTGGCCGTGCTCATATCGTGGAAGGTGCACAGCCGCCCGCGCGAGTTCTTCGCCTGGCTGCTCCTCCTGGAGACGAGCATCATCGGCGTCTTCGCCTCGCTCGACCTGCTGCTCTTCTTCATCATGTGGGAAATCGAGGTCATCCCCATGTACTTCCTCATCTCCATCTGGGGCTCGGGGCGGCGCGAGTACTCGGCCATCAAGTACGTCTTATACACCCTGTTCGGCAGCGCCTTCATGCTGGCGGGCGTCCTCAGCGTCTACTTCACCACCGGCTCCCTGAGCATGCTGGAGATTACCAACCAGGGCCTGGGGACGGTGCAGTCCATCATGCCCGCCGGGGCCATCTTCTGGCTCCTCTTCATCGGCTTTGCCGTGAAGCTGCCCATGTTCCCGCTGCATACCTGGCTGCCCGACGCCCATACCGACGCCCCCACCGCCGTCAGCGTGATGCTGGCCGGGGTCTTAATCAAGATGGGCGGCTACGGGATGATTCGCCTCTGCGTGAGCATGTTCCCCGACGCGGCCGTGCAGTACGCCCAGCCCCTGATAATACTGGCCCTCATCGGCATCATCTACGGGGCGGCGGTGACCCTGATGCAGACCGATATCAAGCGGATGATTGCCTACTCGTCCATCAGCCACATGGGCTACGTGCTGCTGGGCATCTTCGCCCTGGGCGAGGTCAGCCTGACGGGGGCGGCGCTGCAGATGTTCAGCCACGGCATCGTCACCGGGCTCCTCTTCGCCATGGCCGGGCTGGTCATTCATAATATTGAAGTACGCGACCTGCGCAAGCTCGGCGGCCTGGCGCGGCAGGTGCCGGTGATGACCGCCGTCTTCTCCATCGCCGGGCTGGCGTCGCTGGGGCTGCCGCTGACCAGCGGCTTCGCCGCCGAGTTCCTCATCTTCCTGGGCAGCTACAGCTCGACGACGGTGCCCCACGTGCAGGTCTACACGATTATCGCCATCATCGGCGTGGTGCTCACCGCCGGCTACATCCTCTGGATGCTGCAGCAGGCCTTCTTCGGGCCGGTGAAGCAGGAGTTCAACAAGGTCAAGGACGCCGACGGCCTGGAGAAGTTCTATATGTTCGTCCTGGTGGCGGTCATTATCCTCGTCGGCGTCTATCCGGCCATCCTGACCGACGTGTTCAAGCTCGGCATCGCCCCCATCGCGGGGCTGTTCTAACAGGATAATTTTATGAGGTCAACTAAAGAGAAGGAGAGCGGGACTTGAATCTGACGCTGTTCGTACCGGAGATAACCCTGGCGGTCGTCGCCGTCGCGGTTATCCTGCTCGACCTGTTCGTTGAGCAGAAGCGCTGGCTGGCCTGGCTGAGCCTGGCCGGGCTGGTCGTGGCCGGCGGCGTCGCCATCGGGATGTGGCACGGCGACTTCGGCTCGCTCTTCAACGACATGCTGGCCGTGGACGGCTTCGCCATCTTCTTCAAGGTGCTCTTCTGCGGCATCGCCTTCCTGGTGATTCTGGCCTCGACGGACTACGT
>DAOUEH010000136.1:0-10365 GCA_034430635.1 Dehalococcoidales bacterium
GGAAGACATCATCTGGACGCGGGTCAAGACCCCGGCCGAGATTGCCGTCGACCCGACCCCCTGGGCCAACGGCTATTTTCAGGAGATAGACCACCCGGCGGGTAAAAAGCTCAAGGTCATCCTGCCGCCGTGGCAGTTCTCCAGGACACCGCCGACCATCCGCAGCACCGCCCCGGAGTACGGCCAGCACACCGAGGAAGTGCTCACCGGGCTGCTCGGCCTGAGCTGGGAGGAGATTTCCGCTTTAAAGGACAAAGGGGTGATAAGCTGAGGAAATAGACCGCTCACCCTGAGCTTGTCGAAGGGTGAGACCTCGTGGTTCGACGGGCTCACCACGAGCGGGCATTAGGGCTCACCACGAGCGGGCATTAAGGCTCACCACGAGCGGGCATTAAGGCTCACCACGAGCGGGCATTAAGGCTCACCACGAGCGGGCATTAAGGCTCACCACGAGCGGATAGCGAAGACTCTATCAAGGAGAGAGCCATGGGCGAGATGCTAAAGGGAAAAGTAGCCGTGGTCACCGGGGCCGGTAAGGGCCTGGGTCGCGCCGAGGCGCTGGCTCTGGCGGCCCGGGGGGCCACTTTGGTCGTCAACGACCTGGGCACGGCCATCGACGGGCGCGGCGCCTCCCAAGGCCCCGCCGACGAGGTCGCCGACGAGATTAAAAAGGCCGGGGGCCGGGCCGTCGCCAGCTACGCCAGCGTGGCCGACCCCGCCGGGGCGGAGAGTATTATCAAGTCGGCTGTAGATAATTTCGGAAGGCTGGACGTCCTCGTCAACAACGCCGGCTATACCGTCGACCGCATGGTCTATAACGTCACCGATGAGGAGTGGGACGGCGTCATCAAGACCAACCTCTACGGCACGTTCTACCTGACCCGCGCCGCCGCCCGCATCATGCGGGAGCAGAAATACGGCCGCATCATCAATACCTCCTCCCATTCCGGGCTGGGGAACATGGGCCAGGCCGCCTACTCCGCCGCCAAGGAGGGCATCGTGGGGTTGACGCGCACGGTGGCCTACGACCTGGGACGCTACAACGTGACCTGCAATGCCATCCGGCCGGTAGCCGGGACGCGGGGCATCCGCGAGCTCATCGAGCAGAAAGGGCTCAAGGACGCCTGGACGAAGCTCTGGGGGGAGGAGGCCGCCGCCCGCCGGGTAAAGCAGGTGCTGGAGGTCAATATGCCCGAGGACGTGGCCGCCCTGGTGGTCTATCTGGCCAGCGAGGGGGCGGGCAACGTCAACGGCTGCGTCTTCGAGGTGTGGCACGGGCATATCGGGATTTACGCCGCCATGCCGCCGGTGGAGCAGGTGCTCTGTAAGGACGGCCGCTTCACGCCCGAAGAGCTTGCCGAGGCCATGCCGGCCACGCTTACCCGCCATAAAAAGGGCGAGCTGGAACCTTTCTTTCCGTTCTAAGGAGGCAAATCATGGTAAACAAAATAGACCATATCGCCATCGTCGTTAAGGACGCCGATAAGGCGTTAAAACTCTATTCTGAGATGTTCGGCTTTAAGGCCGTGGAGAAGATGGACGGCCCCGGCGGGGAGTTCAAGGCCGTGCTGGTGCGCGCCGGGGACATCACCCTGGAGTTCCTCCAGCCCCTCAAGGAAGGGACGGCCTTCGCCCGTTTCCTCGCCGAGCGCGGCGGCGGCCTGCACCACGTGTCCTTCGCCACCGACGACATCGCCGGGGAGCTCAAGAAGCTCAGGGCCCAGGGGCGCCAGCTCCAGAACGAGGAGCCGATGGAGCTGCCGGAGGCCAAAATCGCCTTCATGCACCCCTCCGCCGCCGAAAACGTCCTCATCGAGCTGGTGCAGCGGGGGTAGAAATTATCGCCTCAGAATGACACTCGAGTGGGGTGGTGGTGGGAAACCTATGGGCTAAGCCGCGGGTGATACGGGGCGGCCTGGGTGGGAATAGATATCTCGGAAGGTGGAGGGGCGGCTGGATTCCCGCTTTCGCGGGAATGACATTATAACCAAGATGAAATTCTGGAGCGGGTGACGAGATTCGAACTCGCGACCCTCTGCTTGGGAAGCAGATACTCTACCACTGAGTTACACCCGCCCAAGGCCCCTCCATTTTATCCCAAAAGGCCGGTGATGTAAAGAATTGCCGGTAATACACCAAGGCCGGGATTTGTTGCATCCCGGCCTCGTTTTAAGTCTGTCTTGTAGTGCCTTTATTGTACCGGCACGTAGTAGCCGCCCTCGCCGTCGGGGGTGAGCTCGATGTCGCCCTCGCTCCAGTCGCCGCTATAGTCCACGTCGATGTAGCCGCGCGAGAGGTTGTCCACGGGGTCGGTCCCGACGGGGTTATCGATGCCGGCCGAGACGATAGCCGTGGGAGTGATGTCGCCGGTGTTTTCCTCGACCTCGACGGGCTCCACTCCGGCACAGCCGACGGATACTACCGCGGCTATGGCCACCGCCACCACCAGACCGATGATGCGCTTCTTCATGATATGCCTCCTTTAGATTAAATTTGGTAATGAATACGCTTAATTATCTTATCTATACTGTAGCTTGGTTCTATCATCACCCCGTGTTTGGCCGGTGAGGGAGGTGCCTTTCTCGGCGCGCCTCCGTTTGGCCTTGATGCGGGCGGCCAGCTCCAGTATGCTGAAGGGCTTTTTAATGCAGTCGTCGGCGCCGTGCTGTATCGCATCGCACAGGACGTATTCGTCGGCCCGGGCCGTGAGCACGATGATGGGCACGTCGGAATGCCGGCGGATGATATCCAGAAGCTGAAAGCCATCCAGGTCGGGCAGCATGATATCCAGCACGACCAGGTTCGGCTTATGCTTTTTCAGCAGCTCCAGGGCCTCTTCGCCGTCGGTGGCGGTGATGACATCGTACCCGTCGGCGGTAAGGTTGACGCGGAGCAGCTTGAGCAGCGTTTCCTCGTCATCTACGGCTATAATCAGCGGACGGTTTTCCATTTCTTCAGTCCTCCTTGATGTGTTTCCTAAGAAGCCAGCGGGGGGAACGTTTCGTTAAGCTCCTGGCACCGGGGCATCATGTAGCCGATGCCCGGCTTGGTGAGGATGTATCTGGGGTTGCGGGCGTCGTCTTCCAGCTTCTGGCGCAGCCGGCCGATATTGACGTGGAGCAGGTGCGACTCGCCGCTGTACTCCTCGCCCCACACCGTCTTGAGTATCTGGTCGGTGGTGAGGATGCGGTCGGTGTTATTGGCCAGGTAGGATATCAGCCGGAATTCGGTGCCGGTGAGGTCTATTTCCCGGCCGTCCCGGGTCACCCGGTGGCGGGCGAAATCTATGACCAGGTCGTAGCAGCATAAGGCCGGTCGGTCGCTTTTATCTTGGTGGTAGGTGCGGCGCATCACCGCCTTGACGCGGGCAATCAGCTCCTCGATGCCGAAAGGCTTGGAGATGTAATCGTCGGCGCCGAGGGAGAGGCACTTGACCTTGTCCTCCTGGTAGCCGCGGGCGCTGAGCATGATAATGGGTACCTTAGACCACCCGCGCAGCTGCTGGCAGACCTCGAAGCCGTCCACGTTGGGCATGACGATATCCAGAATCACCAGGTCGGGCATCTCGCTCTCGAATACCTTGAGGGCCTCGACGCCGTCGGTGGCGGTGAGTATATCGTAGCCTTCAACCTTCAGGTTGGCCCGCACGAACTTGAGGATGGCCGGGTCGTCATCGGTGATTAAAATCCTGGGCAGTCGTTTCATCTCTCCTCCCGAGCTAAGCGGGCAGGTTCCCCGCGACGCGTTGCAAAGTCTCCAGAAGGCCCTTGATTATCTCCAGCCGGTGCTGCCGCTGCTCCATCTCCAGCCTCCCCTCTTCCTCGTCCCATCGCTGCAGCTGGGCGCCCAGCCGGGTTACCTCGGCCTGCTCCAGGACATAGGCCTGAAACAGACGGTTTACCAGTACCTTTATCGATTGCTTGCGGGTGCGGACGGGCATTTCCGGGCCGGTTTCCCCGGCGGGCTCCGCCGCGCCCGGCCTCTTGAGCTCGCTGGTTACCCTTCCCATTCTGTCCAGCAGACCCTCCAGCCTGGCCAGACGGCGGTGCCGCTCCTCCAGTTCTGTCTGCAGGGCGGCGTCCGGGCCATTGCCCAGCCGGGCCTCCAGGGTCTCCACCTCCACCTGCTCCAGCAGGTAGCTCTGGAGCACCCTGTCGCGCCACTCGATGGTTTCGGCCAGCCCCATTTCCGGCGACCAGCCCTCCACCTCGACCCGGCAGGTGGCGGGGTCGGTTTCTTCCTCCGGGGAGAACATGGTGTTGACATCGTTCATCAGGCGGAGCAGGGCCTTGCCGGCATCGGTCAGGGCGAGAATGCCGTGCGAGCCATCGATTTCAATGGCCAGGCCGCGGCTGAGGATATGCTCGCGGTAGTGGTCGTAATCCTCGGGCGAAAGCTCCAGCTTCTGGCAGACGATTTCCTCATCGCTGCCGGCGGTTTTTAGTATCTCTTCGACGATTTTTACCTGAGACCATTTGGGGTTCATGATGCACCTCCCGGGAAAGTTAGCGGTTCGATGACACATTCGATGTTGTAAAAACCGGGCGCAATCACATCGCTGACGGCGATGGTAACGGCCAGGTCGGGTTCGTAATCGGATTCGGCGGGGTCGATGGTGAAGGCCCATGTATTCGCGTCCATGCGGACGGCGCCGGTGGCGCCGTCGGTGGCAACGATGTCCAGGGTGAAACCGGACGGTGCCGTCATTCTGGCCTGCAGGTCCAGGGGCTGCTGGCTCTGGTTGACCAGGGCCAGGTTGACGGTGAACCGGTCGCCGGTGAAGACCTCGACGGGGGCCTTGAAGCTTATCCCGTCGTCGCCGACGATAACGCGCCCGGCGCTGGCGCCGCTGACCGTGCCGCCGGCCACACCGAGGGCCTGACCGGCATTGATATCGATGTCTCCGGTGGTATCGCCGGCCATGACCTGCCCGGCGGCCCCGGCCGAGGCTACCATCAGGACGATGGCGCCCAGGATGACGAATACACGGCGGCGCAGGTGCCTTTTACCGGTTCCCATTATCCTTGTTTCCGTTGCTTCCGTTTCTATTGTTTCCGCTGGGTTTATCATGGCTTTGCCTCTTTTTACTTATTTAGGAGGGCGGGTCTTATCCTGTGTTTCCCTCGCGATACTCACAGAATACGGGTAAAACCCTGAATAAAGACTGAAAATTCCCCGGCGATATCTGGACATATCCTGAACATTTCTTATTTCAGAGGTATAAAAGGGGATAAAAAAAGAGCCCTCCGGTTGAGGATGGCTCTCAATGGATATATACGGTTCTATATTGGTTAGGGGCCGTTCATGTAAATTTCAACCGCCGGGCCCAGGGGCGAGAGGTCGCCGATGGGGTTGCCGTAAAGGCATACCCAGGTAAGGCCGGGGAGGCCGCCCAGCGGCGTCAGGTCGCTGACCTGGTTCCCCTGGATATCCAGCCGGGTCAGGCCGGTTACACTGGCCAGCGGTGTGAGGTCGCTCACCTGGTTGTTCCAGATATAGAGCTCGCTCAGGCCGGGCAGGCCAGCCAGGGGCGTCAGGTCGCTCACCTGGTTATTCCCCAGGAAGAGATAGGTAAGATTGGGGAGGCCCGCCAGGGGGGTGAGGTCGCTTATCTGGTTGTCCCAGAGGATGAGGGTGACGACGCCGGTATAGGCCTCGATACCGGCCAGGTCGGCGATGCCCAGGCCGCCGGCGTCGAGGTAGGTTACCTCGGCCGGGTCGGTCTCCGGCCCGATAATGGTCTCCCAGATGGATGCCTCCGCAGCGGCGGGCACTTCCACCGGAGCGGCGATGCCGTCCTCGGCGGCGTAGGCCGGGGCGACGGGAACCCCCGTGTTTCCGGCTACCATCTGTCCGGCGATGCCGGCGCCGGTCATGATGAGCACCATCATCGCCAGGATAATGATAAGGCTCCTTACCGGGCTCTTACGGGCTTTGGCTGTAATCGTGACTGTCGTTTTCATTTTCCGTGGCACCTTCTGGCTTGGTTACCTGCAGGATACACACGGACGCCTAAACAGGGGCTGAATAGCCAGGGAGGATTTCTAAACGTTTTCTGAATATGACCGGAAAAACAAAGCGCCCCGGAAGGGCGCTTGTGGTTCAGAGAACCGCTCTTGTGATAATTCCTTTATTACTGGCTTGTGAAGCGATAGCCCACGCCGGGGACACTGACGATGTGTCTGGGACGAGAAGGGTCGGCCTCCAGCTTGTGGCGCAGGCGGCGCACGAAGGTATGCAGGTACTCCTTTTCCTCGCGGTACTCGGGGCCCCATACCTTGCTCAGGATGTGCATGTGGGTGAGCACCTTGCTTTCGTTGAGGACGAGCTCCTGAAGGAGCTGGTACTCGGTCGGCGTGAGCTTGACCTCCTGCCCGGCCAGGCTCACCATTCTCTGGGCGAAGTTGACCTCGATATCGCCGCCGGAGAAGGTCGGCAGCTCCGGCTCCGCCATGGCCGCCTGAGTGCGCCGCAGCACTGCCTTAATGCGGGCGATGAGCTCGCCCAGCCCGAAAGGCTTGGAGATGTAGTCGTCGGCGCCCAGGCCCAGGCACTTGATTTTATCGCTTTCGTCGCCGCGGGCGCTGAGCACGATGATGGGAATCTGCGACCATTCCCGGAGGCGGCGCAGGACCTCGAAGCCGTCCACTTTGGGCATCACCAGGTCGAGGATGATGAGGTTGGGCATCTCCCTTTCGATTATCTCCAGGGCCTCGGCGCCGTCCAGGGCCGTCAGGGTCTGGTAGTCTTCGGCGTTCAGGTTGGCACGCAGGAATTTGACTATCGCCAGGTCGTCGTCAACGATGAGAATACGGGGGCTACGCATTTCTTACCCTCCCGTCCGCAGCACTTGCGCTACTTTATTTACCAGGTCCTTTACCTCGAAAGGCTTCACCAGGTAGCCAGCGGTGCGCATGCTGGCGAGCTTGTAATCCCCCCCCTGCGGCGCCGTGGCCGTCATGATAATCACCGGCATTCTCCTCAGCTTGCGGTCGGTGCGGATATGCATGAGGACGTCCCATCCGCTCATCCCGGGCAGCATCAGGTCGAGCAGGATGAGGTCGGGGCGCTCCTGCCGGGTGAGCTTCACGCCGTCCTCGCCGTTATCGGCGACGAGCACCTTGTAGCCGCTGGCGGCCAGGTTGGCCTTGGCCAGCTTCTGGATATTCTGGTCGTCTTCAATCACCAGTATCTTGGTCATGCTACTCCCCCTTTCCCGCGACCGGCAGGGTGAAACTGAACTTGGAACCGGCCCCCAGCCGGCTCTCCACCCGGATCTGGCCGCCGTGGGCCTCCACGATACCCCGGGAGATGGACAGCCCCAGGCCCGTCCCTTTCTTGCGTCCCGTGGCGATATCCTCCACCTGATAGAAGCGGTCGAACAGCTTTTCGAGGAAGTCGGGGGGGATGCCCGCGCCTTTATCGGCAACACTTACGGTAATCTCGTCGCCGGTAAGCCTGGCCTCGATGGTAATCTGGCTCCCCTCCTCCGAGTACTTGGCGGCGTTCTCGATGAGATTGGTCAATACCTGGCCGATGCGCGTTTCGTCCACGTATACCGGCGGCAGCTTGTCGGGGACGATTACCTTCAGGGAGTGGTTGGCGGTGAGGCTGTTGAGGTTGCCCTGAACGGAGTCCAGTATCTCGGAGATATGATAGACGTCCCTGTCCAGCTTGAACGCCCCGGCATCGAGCCGCGAGATATCCAGCAGGTCGCTGATGAGGCGCGTCAGCCGGTTGGCCTCGCGGTCTATCGTCTCCAGGAAATCGCGCTGGTCGGCCTCCTTCCACTTAACATCCGAGCGCAGCAGTGTGGAGACGAAGCCCTTGATGGAGGTGAGTGGCGTGCGCAGCTCGTGGGAGATATTGGCCAGGAAATGGCTCCTCAGCTTGTCCACGTCCCTTAGTATCTCCAGCTCCCGCTCCCGCTTCTCCCTCTCCTTGGTTTCGGTGACGTCCGTAATCACGAAGACGAAGCCGATAGGCTCCTCCGAAGAGTCCATCATCACGGCGGCATCGAGCTCGGCGGGGAACTGGCTGCCGTCACTCTTGACGAGGGTGTATTCCACCATCAGGCTCCGGCCGGTATCCAGCATCCGCTGGAAATTTTTATCGGCCTGGGTATGATCGGTCGTTACCACTAAGTCCTGGAACTTCCTGCCTATGAGGTCGCTTTTCCCGCTATAACCGTGCATGCGGACGGCGGCGAAGTTCACCTCCAGGATTTTCCCCTCCAGGTCGGAGATGACGATTCCTTCCGGCACCGATTCGAACGTCAGGCGCAGCTTCTCCTCCGACTGCCGCAGTTGCTCAATGGACAGTTCGTTCTCGGCGCGGGTGCGCAGCGAGACTAGGCCGAAGGCCAGGTCGTTGGCGAGCTCGGTAAGCAGGATTACCTCCTCCTCGTTGAAGGCATCCGGCTCGGCGGCATAGATGGTCAGGACGCCCAGGGTCTTTCCCTTATCTATCAGGGGGAAAGAAATAGCGGAGGCATAGCCACGTTTAACGGCCTCGGCACGCATGATGGTGAAGTCAACGTTGTTTGAAATATCCCTGAAGACACTCGTTTTGCCCGTCCGGATGGCCGTGCCGGTGGGCCCTCGCCCCCGCTCCGCATCCGCCCAGGTGAGATTGAGAATATCGAGATAGCCCGAGTCTTCGCCGGCGTGGGCGGCGATGCGTACCGTTTTGGCTTCGTCGTGCTCGGCAATACCCACCCAGGCCAGGGAGTACTGCCCCTCTACCACGATGACAAGACATATCTCGTTGAGGAGCTGCTCCTCGCTGGAGGAGTGTATCAGCGCTTGATTGGAGTGGCCGAGCACGGTGAGGGCCCGGTGTATCTTTTGGATTTCTGCCTCGTCCCGCTTGCGGTCAGTGATATCCAGGGAGAGTATGAAAATTCCCTCGGGTACCGGCTCGATGCTGAACTCGAACCAAGCTTGCGAGCTATTGGGGTAGGTGAAGAGGTTTTCCATACGGTGGTGAATGCGCTTTTCCATACATTTACGGAGTCTGGCGAACATCTCCGTATTCTCAATGCCGGGATATGCCTCCATCATGGTACGGCCCAGCAGCTCCTTCTTGGGTATTCGGCCGTGCCCGGCGGCGGCATCGTTGAGATAAATATAGCGCCAGTCGAAACCGATAATCTGGCACCCCTCCATCATATTATCCAGGGCGGCCCGGTGGCGCTCTTCCGAGATGCGGAGGTCCTCAACGGCCTGCTTGCGGCCGGTAATATCGCGGGTCACGCTTTGCAGGAAGCGTTTATCGCCGATGGTTACCTCTTTCGTCAGGAATTCGATGGGGACAGTCGAACCGTCCGGTCTCAGGAACTCCAGCGCGTCGGAGCCGCCCTCGCCCTTTTCCCGGGTTTCATCGAATAGGGCCCGGGCGGCCTTTCGCTGCCCCGGCGGCCTCAGCTCCCAGGTCTTAAGTTTCCTGAGCTGGGCCGGAGTTCTGCCCGTCTGCCGCTGGAACTCCGGGTTGCTATCGACGATGAGACCCGTTTCCCGGTCGATGAGGGCAATGCCGTCCCGCGACTCGTTATAGAGGGCCCTGAATCTCACCTCGGATTCCTTGAGTTCCTCCTCCGCCTGCTCCCGGCCGGTCATTTCCTCAACCAGCGCCTTTGTCCGGGCCCTTACCTGATGCCGGAGGAGCCAGGCGCCGCCGACGAACAGGAAGAGCAGGCCGAAGACCCCGATGAGCGTCCATTTGACCCACCCCGGCACCCCCGCTTTCTCGGTTGGTTCCGCTTGATTACCAAAGTACTCGTTGGTAACACCGGCATCGGTAAAGAGCTTGGGGTTGTTTTCGGAGAGACCCACCCTCAGCGTCAGGGGGTCGTCCGCCGCGACGACCGTACCGGGGATTAAGCTGAGAAGCAGCGTGAAGCAGAGAAGCAGCCAGATATATTTCTTCGTCATGACACTCCCCTCTCCCGTACTAACGCCTACCCGGGGCGTGTCCGCCTTTGCTGCCGCTATTGATTAACTCCAAAAATACACGGAGACACCGGCCGCTCCTCATAAGAGCGAGTTCCTAGTGCCTCGCGTTGAACACTTTTTTATCCAGGGTCTGCCCCTTTGTCTTTCAGGTCACGGTCGATTAACCCCCTAATAGATTTACTTTAACCCTAATTGACACACTTGTCAATACGAAGGCTACCTAAAAGGGAAGTAATGGCAATTTTATACGTATTATCGCCGTCGGGCAGGCGGATGGGAAGATGGGATAATCGTGGAATCATATGTGGTGGTACCCCTGGTGCGACTCGAACGCACGCACGCGGTTTAGGAAACCGCTGCTCTATCCTCTGAGCTACAGGGGCACGCGGATACCGCCGTTATATGGGTAATT
>DAOUEH010000137.1:0-3447 GCA_034430635.1 Dehalococcoidales bacterium
CCGCGCCCGTTCTGGCCGGGGGCGGCCCGGTAGTTGCGCCTCTGCCGGTAGCGGCGCAGGTCGTCCGTGGCGGCGTCCGCCCGGATGATGACGCTGCCCCCGCTGCCTCCGTCGCCACCGTCCGGCCCTCCGAAGGGCACGAACTTCTCGTGGCGGAAGCTGATGGCCCCATCGCCACCCTTGCCTGCCCTGACGGTTATCTCGGCCTCATCGAACATGGTCATCCTCAAAAAGAGTAAATATCATTATCAACTATACAATAGCATATAACATATGGAGAGGTTAAAAACAGCACTAATAACAGGGGCACTCGTGGACTATAGTGGAAGTCAGTCGGCGGCGTTCAGGGTGATGCCAGAAGGACACCGGCGGTGTGCAAATTACCCGCAATATAATAACAAGGCAGGGGCAAATAGAGATAACATTACAGATATAATAATCGCAGAATCAAGGTACTACATGGTTACACTGATAGGTCGTGGAATGATAAAAATAGCTACGAAATCATGGAGAGATAAACGGAGACAAGTAGATAAGGTCTTAATAATAATACCAGCACATGCCCGTCGTAGCCCCTTTAGCCGCGCAGGCGCTGCTGGATGTCGCGGAGCTTGCGTTTGAGGAAGGGGTTGCCGCCGATGTCCCCGGCGATCTTCTTGCAGGCGGTGGTCACCGCGGCGGCGTCGCGGTTGCCCAGCTCGCGGCCAATCTGCGTCACCGAGCAGTTGGTCTCCTGCCGGATGAGGTACATCGCCAGGCGGCGGGCCAGGATGGAGTCCTTGTTGCGCTTACGCCCCATGAGCACCTCGGCGGGTATCTCGAAGCTGGCGGCGACGGCGGCGACGATGGTCGAGGGGGTGATGCCGTCGGCCGGGACTTCCTTGCTGGCGATGTCTTCCAGGGCCCGGGCGGCCGTCTCGACGGTGGGCTCGGTGCGGAGCAGACGGGCGAAGGCGACGACGCGGTTGAGCGAGCCTTCCAGCACCCGTACGTTGTCCGGCGCCCCGCGGGCGATATACTCAAGGACATCAGTCGGCAGGTTCATCCCCCTGCGGCGGGCCTTGGACTCCAGGATGGCCAGGCGGGTGGCGTGGTCCGGCGGCTGGATATCGACGGTGAGCCCCCACTCGAAGCGCGAGCGCAGCCTTTCTTCTAAAAGAGGCATCGACCGGGGGGGGCAGTCGCTGGTAATGACAATCTGGCGGTTGGTGTTGTGCAGCTCGTTGAAGGTGTGGAAAAAGCTCTCCTCCGTCTGCTCCTTGCCGCCGATGAAGTGGATATCGTCGACGAGCAGCATCCCCAGGGAGCGGTACTTGTTGCGGAACTCCTCGGTGGTTCGCTCACGCAGGGCGGTGACGAATTCGTTGGTGAACTGCTCGGCGCTGGTGCAGATGACATTGATGTGGGCGGCCGCGGCCAGGTGGCCGATGGCGTGGAGCAGGTGGGTCTTGCCCAGCCCGGCCCCGCCGTAGATGAAGAGGGGGTTGTAGGTGTGCCCCGGGTTCTGGGCCACCGAAAGCGCCGCCGCCCGGGCCATGCGGTTGCCGCCGCCCTCGATGAAGGCGTCGAAGACGTAGTCCGGGTTGAGACGGGTGTAGACCGGCCCGGCTTCGGGCAGGGAGGTGGCCGGGACGGCGCCGCGCCGCTTGCCGTTGACCTGAAAGACGAGACGTACGTCCGGGGAGGTCAGCCCGATGAGGGACTTTTCGATGAGGGAGCGCTGGTTACTCTCCAGGTACTCGGCGGCGAAGGCGTTGGGGACGCCGATAACGAACTGGCCGTCGTGGTAGCTCAGGCCGGCGGTGCGGCTGAACCAGGTGCGGTAGTTCGGCTTGCTCACCTGCAGCTGCAACTCGCCCAGGGCGGTTTCCCAAATCTCCTGCGGTGTCCGGATACGGGTTGTTTCCATATTAGCTTACCGCGGCCCGCTGGCTCAGGCCTCGCGGGCACAAAGTCACCCCCTGTCATGCTTGAGCCGACACTTCACCCTGGTCAGCAATTTACCGGGATTTACCGCCGGTCGGGGCGGTTTGGGTGGAGGAAAAATGTGGTTTTGTTAAACTGTCAACGCCATACAGCATACAACCGGCGGCCCCGGCGTGGCAACTTTTCAGGGGGCCGGAACCGGCGGACAGCGGCGGTTGGCTACCCCTGAAAGCTCTTGTTAACTGCTCTTTTTGCCGGTTTTCGGCCATCCCTCGCCTGACCACGCTTGGTTGTTAAAAAAATTTTATAATGATAAAATTCTGGCATCCGGAGGACTATGTTGCGCATCGTTTTTATGGGCTCGCCCGCCTACGCCGTCCCCTCCCTGGAGGGGCTGGTCCTGGCCGGTTACGAGGTCGCCGCCGTCTATACCCAGCCCGACCGGCCGGCCGGTCGGGGGCGCGGCCTGGCGGCCCCGGCGGTCAAGGATTATGCCCGCGGGCGGGGGCTGCCGGTGCTGCAGCCGGCGGACCTGCGGGGGCCGGCGGAGCTGGCGCGGCTCCGGGAGTACCGCCCCGATGTAATCTGCATCTGCGCCTTCGGCCAGATACTGCCTCAGGCGGTGCTGGATATACCCCCACGCCAATGCCTCAACGTCCACTTCTCGCTGCTGCCGCGGCACCGCGGCGCCGCCCCGGTGGCGGCGGCCATCCTGGCCGGGGACGAGTTTACCGGCGTCAGCATCCAGCTCGTCCGGGTAAAGCTGGATACCGGCCCGGTGCTGGCCCGCGCCGCCGTGCCCGTGCTGCCCGCCGACACCACCGGCAGGCTGGTGACCAAGCTGGGGCAGGTGGGGGCCGCCCTGCTCCTGGAGGCGCTGAGCGGCTGGCTCCGCGGCGAGATTGAGCCGCAGCCCCAGAAAGAGGCAGAGGCCAGCTACTTCCCCCAGCTGAAAAAAGAGGAAGGGGAAATCGACTGGGGCCTCCCGGCTACCGAAATAGGGCGGCGGGTACGCGCCTTCCAGCCCTGGCCGGGGGCCTCGACGGTGTGGCGGGGCAAACAGCTAAAAATCATCGAGGCGGCGGCGCTGCCCGGCAATGGTAACGTCACGGTGGGGCGGGTAACGGCCCTGCCCGGCGGGGGCCTGGGCATCGGCACCGGCGGGGGTATTATCGAGGTGCGGCGCCTCCAGCTGGAGGGCAAGAAGGTGATGACCGCCGCCGAGTTCATCAACGGGCACCGCGATTTTATCGGGGCGGTTCTGCCCGATAAGGAGTAAATTTTGACGAAGCCGGAAGACCTGAGCCAGTTCGATTCGTTTAAGGCCATCATCGCCCGGCTGCGGGCGCCGGACGGCTGCCCCTGGGACCGGCAGCAGACCCACGCCTCGCTGCGGGCCAACCTGCTCGCCGAGTGCTACGAGGTGCTCGAGGCCCTCGACGAGGGCGACACCGCCAAGCTGCGCGAGGAGCTGGGCGACCTGCTGCTGCAAATCGTCCTCCACGCCCAGATAGCCGCCGA
>DAOUEH010000138.1:0-1949 GCA_034430635.1 Dehalococcoidales bacterium
AACCAGCGGATGCAGGAGGCCCTGACCCGGGCCGTCGCCGACCTGGCCGCCCGGCTCGACCCGGCGCTGCCCGCCGTGCTGGCCGCCCATGTCTGGGTGACCGGTGCCAGGGTCGGCTCGGAGAGCCTGATGGCTATCGGCCAGGAGCCCGCCCTGCTGCTGAGCAACATCGCCCTGCCCGCCTTCGACTACTGCGCCCTGGGGCACATCCACAAGCACCAGGTGCTGGCCGAAAGTCCCCCGGTGGTCTATGCCGGCAGCCTGGAGCGGGTGGACTTCGGGGAGGAGAACGACGAAAAGGGGTTCTGTGTGGTGACTATCGAGAGCGACCCCGCCACCGGGAAGCGCCGCACCTCCTTCGAGTTTCGCCCCGTCAACGCCCGCCGCTTCCTCACCATCAAGGCCGCCCCCACCGCCGAAGACCTCGACCCCACCGCTACCGTGCTGGCCGCCATCGCCGGGGCGGGCGAAAAGGTAAAGGACGCCATCGTGCGGCTGAACATCACCCTGCCGGCGGAGCTGGCCGGGCAGCTCCGCGACGGCGAAATCCGCGAGGCCCTCAAGGAGGCGCATACCTTCACCGTCGCCCGCGAGCTGGTGTGTGAGGCGCGCTCGCGGCTGGGCAGCCGCACCGCCGAGGAGATTACCCCCCTCGACGCCCTCAAGGCCTACCTGGGGGCGCAGCAGGTCTCCCCGGAGCGGCAGCAAGTCCTGCTGGAATACGGGCGGAAACTCATCGAGGGGGATGAAGAAGCGGCCGCTTAGAGCGGAGTATTCCCCCGCCCCCTTGTTTTTCAGCCTCCCCAACCGCTATAATGGACGGTATCGGGAAAGGAGAGCCCAACATGCCATCTTACGCCTATTTTGAGAATAAGGTCGTCCCGCTGGAGGATGCCAAGATAGGGATAATGACCAACGCCTTCCACTACGGCTCCGCCATCTTCGAGGGCATCCGCGGCAACTGGAACGATAAAAAGAAAGAGACGTATATCTTTCGCCTCCAGGAGCACTACGAGCGGCTGGCCCGGGGCTGCCGCGTGCTCAATATAAGCCTGCATCACTCCGTGGCGGAGATGTGCCGCCTAACCATCGACCTGGTGGCCAAATGCGGCTTCCAGGAAGATGTTTACATCCGCCCGGTGGCCTACAAGAGCTCCCAGGCGCTGGGGGTACGCCTGCACAACCTGGACGACGATTTCTTCGTCTTCGTCATCCCCTGGGGGCCCTATCTCGACGTGGACAAGGCCCGCTGCGGCGTGTCCTCCTGGCACCGCCCCGAGGACAACGTCATTCCGCCCCAGATAAAGGCCGCCGGCATCTATATCAACAACGCCCTGGCCAAGACCGAGGCCGTAGGCAACGGCTACGACGAGGCCATCATGCTGGCCCCGGACGGGCACCTCTCCGAGGGCAGCGGCGAGAACCTCTTCCTGGTCATGGACGGCAAGCTGGTAACGCCGGCCACCACCAATAATATCCTCATGGGCATCACCCGCAACACCATCATCGAGCTGGCGGAAAAAGAACTGGGTATTGCCACCGTCCAGCGCGCCATCGACCGCAGCGAGCTTTACGTGGCCGACGAGTGTTTCCTCACCGGCACGGCCGCCCACGTTACCCCCGTGGCGGAGATAGACCGCCGCCCGGTAGGCGACGGGGAAATAGGCCCGATTACGGCCAAATTACAGGAACTCTACGTGAAGGTCATCCGGGGCGACCACCCCAAGTACATGCACTGGTGCACGCCGGTCTATAAGAAATAGACGGTCGGTGATTTAGCCTATAGGCTTGCTCCACCCCCTGGAGAGTCATAGAGAGGTGAAACCTCTCTAAAAAACTCATTTACCCCTCTCCAAACAAAAAGGCAACGTTTTCGTTAATGCCCAGTTTGGAGAGGGGGACTAAGGGGGTGAGGCGGATGATTTCTCTTTGGTTATCTATTCCCACCC
>DAOUEH010000139.1:0-3039 GCA_034430635.1 Dehalococcoidales bacterium
CCGTGGGCGGTGAACTCGAACTGCCCCACCTGGGCGGGGAACTTCTCGCCCTCCGCCTGGAAGTAGACCGCAATCCAGCGGATGTGGTGCTCGGTGGTGTTGGGGTGGGCTATCTCCTTGCCCAGGCTCACCTTGACCGGGAAATACTCGCCGGCCTTGACCCGGTCGGCGCACTCGATGACCGGGACGTGTTTCTCCGTTTTCCAGTCGGCCGTTTGATAAAGCTCTCCTAACGATGCCATGGCCTCCTCCTTTGCAAAATAATCGTCGGCGCCTCAGGCGCCGATGGTGCAGCCCGGCGCCCGGATTATCATTACCGGCACCGGGCTGGCCGCCAGGACCTTATTGGCGACGCTGCCGTGCGTCCAGCGGCTGGGGCCGGTGCGACCGTGGCTGGACATGATGATAATATCGCAGCCGGGGTGCCTGGCGTAAATGGCAATCTCCTCGGCGGGTTGACCGATGAGCACCTCGGTGACCACCTTGATGCCCTGTTCCTTGAGGTCCTTGGCTATTTTATCCAGGTATTTCTGCGCCTGGGCCTCTTCCTTGCCGGCGGCCTCGGAGACGAGCCGCTGCCCCAGAGGCTCGCCGGGGTCGTCGAAGGTACGGTAGCCCTTGACGCGTTCGGTGACGCTGACCAGGATGACTTCTTCCGACTGGCAGCCGCCGGCCAGCTCCTCGGCGTAGGGCAGGGCGCATTCGGCCAGCTTGGAGCCGTCCAGCGGTACCAGGATTTTCTTATACATTCAGCCCTCCTTTATACCCATGCATATATTATAGCCTAAATACTTTTTATTTGTATGCCGCCGGGCGGTGGAGAAGTTATAAAATCGGGGCGGAAAAAGTTACAAAACTATGACATCTCGCCTCCTGCCGGGGAGAAGGTCAGGCCCAGTTCTTCAGGTCGTAGTAGCCCTGGGCCACCTTGTAGCGGCAGATTTGCTGCCCCCCCAGCCAGAGCTGGGCAATCTTGACGTCCCGCAGGCACTTCTCGTAGGGGAAGTCCTCGGAGATGGCCATCGAGCCCAGCAGCTCCGCCCCCTTGTTGATGATGGCCACGGCGGTATCGGCGGCGAAGACCCTGACGGCGGCGACCCTGGCGATGAATGGCGGCGACCAGGGCGGCCCGTAGAGCTTGCCGTAGATGTCCGGGTGGTCGAGGACGAAGGCCACGTTATAGAGGCCGGCCCGCATCATCTCGATGCCGATGGCCATATCGGCGATGATGCCCGCCGCCAGGCTGTGCTGGCGCACCGGCTTGAAGCCGCCCTGGCGCGTCCCGGTGTACTCCAGCACGATATCGAAGGCGCGCTCGGCGATGCCCAGGGCCTGGACGCCCCCCGACCAGCCCGCCACTGCTGTGAGCATGTTGCAGAGGTTGGCGTCCATCCCCGGCCCCCCGACGCGGTACTCCCTGGGCACGCGGACGTTATCGTAGTAGACGGCGCCGTTGATGACCGTCTTGAAGAGCATCTTCTTCTCCGGCTTGCCGAAGGTGAGCCCCGGGGCGTCGCCCGGCACCATAATCAGGGCCACGCCATCGTCGCCGAGGGAGGGGTCGGTATTGGCGAAGGTGATGTAGCACTCGGCGATGCCGCCGTGGGTCGGCCACATCTTGCTGCCGTTGATGACGTACTCGTCGCCGTCGAGCCGGGCAATCGTCTTGATGCCGGCGCCGTGGAGCAGGGGGTTCTCCGTATCGGCCCCGCCGGCCTCGTCGGTCATCGAAAGGCAGGCGTAGGCCAGCTTGCCCTGGCAGAAAATGGGGGCGAATCGCTCCATGATGACCTTGTTGCCGGTGGAATCGGCCATGCCGGTACCGGCCATGTTGGCGCCCACCGAGAGGGCGATACCGGCATCCCCCTTGGATATCTCCTCGGAGATGATGGCCATGTTGGTCATGGAGTGGTGGCCGCCGCCGCCGTACTCGACCGGATAGCCAGACGCCTGTAAACCGATGTCCACGAGCTTCTGGTGGACCTGCTCCACCAGGCTGTAGTCCGCCTCCAGCTGCCGGGCAACGGGGATAATCTCTTTTTTGGTGAAGTCCCTCAGGGTCTGCCGCAGCTGGCGGTGTTCCTCGGTAAAGAGGTGCTCTAAATGCATGACTGCCTCCCCGGCCGGTTAGTAGATTTCCTCCCCGGCCAGCATGACCATGTCGGTGACCATCGGCCCGAACTTCTTGAGGAAGGCCTGGTACTCCGGCGTCTTGGCCGCCTTTTCGTTGAACTCCTCGACGCTGGTCACGTGGACGATACCGGCGTAGTGGTAGGGAATCTCGCCTGCCGACGATGACGTGATTTTCACCAGCTCGTACTTCTTCACCGAGGGGAGGCTGTCAATCAGGGGGCCTTTCTCGTTGACGACGTACTCCTTGAAGGCCTCGTCGGTCATGTGCTTCGCCAGGTTGTATAGTATGATTCGCTTGGCCATTTCTCTCCTCCGTGCTTATTGATAAATGCATCTTACTCCCCCGCGCTCTATCATGCAAGGGAGGCTTTATCTGCAATTTCACGCAGAGAAACCGGGCATGATAACAGCCCGGCTCCAGGAGCGCTCTATCCTTAATGGGCGCACAAAGGGGCAGGGAAGTCCGCATGGCATTCAAATTAATGGGGGGGCAAAGGAGTGGGGCAATCTGCGGGCTAAGCCAGTGATAGATTGCCACGTCGCCTTCGGCTCCTCGCAATGACATTCCAGGCGGGGTGGCGAACTGCGGGCTAAGCCGCGGATGATGAGGGCAGCCGGGTGGGAATAGATAACTCGGATTGGGGTGGAGCGGGGGAAAGAATACCCCCAAGCGGATTCGAACCGCTGCTGCCGGCGTGAAAGGCCGGTGTCCTAGGCCTCTAGACGATGGGGGCTCACCTGATTAAGTATAACAGAGATATGCAACCCCGACAATACGCCCAAGACGACTCCGGCTTGTCTGCCGTAGCTGACTGGTGTAAAATTATAGTAGAGGATAAGCCTACGAGGTGACATAACATGCCAATCTACGAATACGAGTGCGGTAAGTGCCAGCATCGCTTTGAG
>DAOUEH010000140.1:0-3694 GCA_034430635.1 Dehalococcoidales bacterium
CTGTCCAGGTTATAGCGCAGCCCCAGGTCGCCCTCCACCGTCCGTTTCTCGTAGGGCTCGGGCAGGCCGGCCATAATCGTGTCGGCGCGGGCGGGCGTGCCGCGGGCGATGGAGTGGACGTCGGTGGTGGCCCCGCCGACATCGATGACGATAAGCTCGCCAAAGCCGGAATCATCGCCGTGACCGCCGGAAATCAATTTGGCCGCCTCCAGCACCGCTGCGGGCGTGGGCATGATGACGTCCTTGATAATCTCCCTGGCCCGGGCGATGCCCTTGGCCCGGACGATATTGCGCATGAAAAGCTCGCGTATCTCGCGCTTGCAGGGGGCGGCGTCGAGCACGCCTATCTCCGGCATGACGTTACCGGTATAGATGACGTTCTTGGCGGTGCCCGCGAAGACGGCCCGGATGGCGTCGTGGGCGGCCTTGTTGCCGGCGACGATGATATTGGTTACGGCCGGGCCGGTGGCGGCGAGTAATCCGGCGTTATGGACGATAACCTTTTCGTCGCCGCCGTCGGTGCCGCCGCAGAGCAGCAGGATATCCGGGGCGGCGGCCTCGATTTCCGCGATTTCCCGCCGGTTGAGCTTGTAGGAATAGCCGCCGATGACCCTGGCGCCCGCCCCCAGGGCGGCTATGCTTCCCGCCTGGCTGGTGAGCTCCGGCACGAAACCGGTGCATATCATCCGCAGCCCGCCGGCGGCGCTGGAGCAGGCCAGGGCCTCTTTTTCTTCCAGGTTGCCGATGCCGGTGCGGCGGGCTATCTCCTTGAGGGCTTTGCCCAGGCCGATGGTGATATCGCTGTCAACGGTGGAGGGGACGCGGGCCACGGCGGCGATTTCCACGGCGTCGAGGTCGGCCGCCACCACCTTGGTAAAGGTACTCCCGAAATCGATGAGGAGCCTGATATCGCTCATAACGCGTCGCTCCCCCGGCCGCTACAGCTTCCCCCTGGCCTTGAGGTCTCGCTTTAAATCTTCGATGGCGGCGTCGATATCCGCCTCGGGCGGGTAGACCCGGTCGAAGCCCAGCTCCTTGAACTTCCGCTCGACTCCCTCGAAATCCGCCCGGCCCACCACCAGGTTGCCGCCGATGTAGAGCAGCACGCCGCCGAGGCCCGCCTCCTGCCGCTTGGCGTCGAAGCCCTCCAGGTCGAGCTCGGCCATGCCGTAGAGCGAGCTCATCAGGATGGCGGCGGCGGCCGTCTCCTGGGCGGCCTTGATGAACTCCTCCGGCGGGGTGTAGGCGCCCAGGGCCGTAACGCGGAAACCGGCCTCTTTCAGGGCGCGCGAGATAATCTTGGTGCCGATGATATGGGCATCCATCCCCAGTGTCCCGGTGATAATCATCGGTTGTTTCATGGCTGGCTCTCCTCCGGCGAGCGAGATTCTCGCGTCGCTTCGCTCCTCAGAATGACATCCGAGGCAATATGTTATTTATCGTAGGGGGGCAGGCCCACGATTTTACCCTTGCTGAAGACCCACAGGTCGCGGACGGCGGCGTGGTAGTCCACCTTCCTGCCCTCCGCCTTTTCCCGCCCGGCGACCTTCTCGCGGTGGAAGTCTTTAATATCGGCAGGCAGGGGTAGATTGCCGAACTCCAGGTAGCGGCAGGCCCCGCGGTTGTCGCGCACGCCCAGCACCCGGTCTTTGACGTTGAGGTTGGAGCTCCACGGCGAGTCGAGCACGCCGGCGTCGACCGCCTTGACCGCCCCGACCAGGACATCGCCGTCACCCATCTCGAAGACCCTGTCCAGGATGGCCCGCACCTCCCGCTCGGTAAGGGCCTCCTCGGCGGCCACCTCTTTCATGTCGAGCTCGATGCGCTGCTCGCGCACCACGTTGAAAATCCAGTTGGCGGCCCGGTAGCTCATCTCGTGGGTCTCCTGCGTGGCCACCCCGGCCCCCTCGTCCACCGTCCGCACGTGGGCCGCCGGCGCCCCGGAGAGGGCCGAGACCATCGCCGAGTAGACCAGGTAGGCGAAGGCGCCCCCCAGATCCAGCGGCACCGGGTAGAGGGGGGTCTGCTGGCAGATGGGGCCGTTGACGATGACGTCTCTAAATCCGTATTTATCCAGGTACTCCCGGACGAGCCGCGGCGAGAGCCGCGTCCAGGCCAGGTCTTGCGCTATGTTACCCTGATGGTGCACCAGCGGGGTGAAGGCCTTGTGCCCCTGGGTGGCCGCCCCGAGGGACTCGATGACGTGGCTGGCGATATTGACGCTGAGGGGGAAGGTGGAGGAGGGCACCCAGCCGTGGAGGTCGCCGCTGAGGATAACGCCCCGGTCGGCGTACCAGCCCACCACGCCGTTGATGAACTGGTTGGCGGCAATCATCTCCTCCAGCGTCTCGTGCTTGTGGTAGCTGCCGAACTCCAGGAAGAGCCCGCAGCCGGAGACGGTCATGCCGGAGGCGATGGCGATTTCCTGCGCCAGGCGGTTGGTGCCGCGCGGGGTGAAGGCGGCCTCGCAGGACTCGATGACCTTACGGGTGTTTTTCACGCCGTGATTGACGATGGGGTAGCCGTTGAGTATCTTTTTACCCGTCCGGACGGACTCGTCCAGGGCCTTCTGCACCCGCTCGAAGGCGTCCTGGCGGGTATAGCTGTCGGTGGTCACCGGGATGAGGGGGATACCGGCGGCGGCCAGCGACCGGCAGAGGGCAATCTCGTCTTCGAGGATGGCCGTACCCGCCCGCGGCGAGACCACCGTGCGGCCTTCTTCCCTGAGCCGCGCCATCACCTTCCACCATATCTTGGTATCGGGCAGGGCCTTCTGGTAGGCCACCGCCTCGTCAAAATCTACTTCTTGGCCGGTGGGCCACAGCTCGAGCCAATCGCGCCGTTTGGCCATGAGCACGTCTTCGTCGAGCCGCTGGTTCCTGATGCGTATTTTTTCCACTTGTTACTCCGTTATGTCAATCTTTCTCGCGGCCGTCGGCGGCCGAGAGGAAAGTGGCCGCCTGCGCCAGCAGGGGCTGCCCCCCGGCGGCGTAGATTACCTGGCCGGTCACGTAGTCCGAAAGGCCGCTGGCCAGGAACAGGGCCGGCCCGGCGATGTCCTCCGGCGTGCCCACCCTCCCCAGGGGGACTTCCTTGCCGGCGATGCCCTTAAAGAGGGCGTCGCGCTCCGGGCCGGGGGGCATCAGGCTGTCCCAGAACGGCGTGACGATAGGGCCGGGGACGATGGCGTTGACGTAGATATTATGCGGCGCCAGCTCGAAGGCCAGGTTGGTCGTCAGGCCCAGCACGCCCGCCTTGGCGGCGTGATAGTGCAGCACCGAGACGGACGGGCTGACGGCTCCCATCGAGGAAAGGTTGATAATCTTGCCGTAATGGCGTTTTTTCATGTGGGGGACGACGGCCAGGCAGACCAGGAAGGCCCCCTTGAGGTTCACGGCCAGCACCCTGTCCCATTCGGCCTCGTCGAAGGTGCCCACGCCCTCCCCTTTGGCCCCACTTACCCCGCCAGCGTTGTTGACCAGGATATCTATCCTGCCGAATTCCTTAACGACCTGCGCCACCATGGCGTTAACATCGGCACTTTTAGAAATATCGGCCCTGACCGCCAGGGACTTACGCCCCAGCGCCCGGATTTCCGCGGCGACCTGCTCGGCGCCTTCCACATGCCGGGCGCACACGGCCACGTCGCCGCCCTCCTGAGCGAACTTGAGGGCGATGCCACGCCCGATGCCCT
>DAOUEH010000141.1:0-2562 GCA_034430635.1 Dehalococcoidales bacterium
CTGCTCACCGAGGCCCGGCGTATCGCGGCGGCGACCGGCGGCGACGTGACCGCCCTGGTACTGGGCGATAAGCCCGAAGACTATAGCGACACCCTGGGCCGCTATGGCGTCACCCGCGCCCTCGTTTTTCAAGACCCCCTGCTAAAATACCCCTCGGCGGAGGCATACGCCGCGGCCATATTAACTAAAATAAAGGCCGCCAGGCCCTGGCTCTGCCTCATGGGTGATACCCCCCTGGGCCGCGAGCTGGCCCCTCATCTGGCGGCGCGGCTGGATACCGGCGCCGTCACCGGCGGCACGCGAATGGACTTAACACAGCCGGATAATCCCCGGTTCTACCGCTATATCTACGGCGGCCAGCTGGAGCAGGAGATAACCTTTGAGAAAAGCGCCACGATGCTGGTAACGATGCACCCGGACGTGCTCGACGCCGCCCCTCTCCCCCGCCGGAAGCGGGTAGCCACCGAGGTTGTCAAACCCAAACTGTCCGCTAAATCCATTAAAATCAAGCATATTAAATACCTGCCCGCCGACTACCGCAGCGTGGACGTCGCCGAGGCCGATACCATCGTGGCGGCGGGCATGGGGGCGGCCACCGACGAGCTGCTGCCCCTCGTCGAGGAGCTGGCCGCCCTGCTCGAAGGGGCCATCGGCACCACCCGCCCCGTTATCGACGCCGGTAAGATAGGCCGCGAGCGCATGATAGGCCAGACGGGCAAGGTGGTCAGCCCGGCCTTCTACCTGGCGCTGGGCATCTCCGGGGCCAGCCATCACACCGGCGGGATTCAGGAGTCGGGGCGCATCGTGGCCGTCAACCGCGACCCGCAGGCCCCCATCTTCGCCGGGGCCGATGCCGGCGCCGCCGCCGACCTCGCAGAAGTCCTGCCGAAACTGATTAAGAAAATCAAGATGGCGAAGGAAAATGGCGAAATCGTTTGATGTTATTTGCGTGGGGGCGGGGCCGGCGGGGAGTCTGGCGGCCTTAAAACTGGCCCGGGCGGGGAAAAGCGTCTGCCTGCTGGAGCGGGGCAGCCGCCCCGGCGAGAAAAATATGTTCGGCGGGCTGCTGCACCACACGCCGGTGCTTAATGAGCTTATCCCCGATTTCGCCGGGCACGCCCCGCTGGAGCGGCACGTCTACCAGAAGACCCTGGCCTTCCTCACCGACGAGTCGGCCGTCTCCCTCACCTTCGAGAGCGGGAGTTTCGATAGGGCCCCCTTCAACGGCTTCACCGTTTTTCGCCCCGCTTTCGACGGCTGGCTGGCCGCCGAGGCCGAAAAGGCCGGGGCTCTCCTCCTCACCGACTGCACCGCCGAGAATTTAATCATTAAAGACGGGCAGGTCAGCGGCGTTACCGTCAAGGGGCGGGAGGGGGAGCTGCACGCTCATATCGTCATCGCCGCCGACGGCGTATTATCCTTACTCGCCAAACAGGCCGGGCTGCGGGGCGACCTCCGGCCCGCCGCCACGGGGCTGGGTATAAAGCTGCTGCTGGGGCTGCCCGAGGAGGTCATCAACGAGCGTTTCGGCCTCGTCCGCGACCAGGGGGCGGATATCAGCTTCGTGGGGGCCACCGGCGGGATGCGCGGCGGCGCCTTCCTCTACACCAACCGCGCCGGCCTCTCGGTGGGGCTGGTGGTGCACCTGGACTCGCTGACCGCCTCCGGCAAACCCCCCTACGAAGTCCTCGACGAGTTCCTGGCCCATCCGCAAGTGCGTAAACTCGTTAAAGGCGCCGTGCCGCTGGAATACTCGGCGCACCTCATTCCCGAGGGGGGCTATAAGGCCATGCCCCGCCTCTACGGCGACGGCCTGATGCTGGCCGGGGACGCTGCGGGCCTGTGCTATACCAACGGCATCAACCTGGAGGGCATCAACCTGGCGATGACATCCGGGGTGCTGGCCGCCGAGACGGCCATCGCGGCAATCGAGGCGGGTGACTACAGCGCCCGTTTCCTTTCCTTATATAAAAAGAAGCTGGATGCCAGTTTCGTTATCAAAGATATGAAGACCTTCAAGAACGCCGCCGGGATGATGCACCGGGAGAATATCTTTAAGAAATACCCGCGGGTGCTGGCCAATATCATGGAAACGCTCTACCGGGTGGACGGACGGCCGCGCTCCAGACTCCTCAGGCTGGTGCGGCGGGAAGTATTGAGACAGGTCGGGCTGAAAGATATTATCGCCGACGGCATTAAAATAGGCAGGTCGCTGTTATGAACATCGAGGCCCTGACGCAGCTTGCCCAGTTCGAGGTCGACGACCGGGCGCACATCGTCGTTGATAAGGACATCTGCCGGACATGCGACCACCGTGCCTGCGTCGACGCCTGCCCGGCCAGCTGCTATACCTGGGACGAGGCGACCAGGCTCCTCTCCATCGTCTACGAGACCTGCCTGGAGTGCGGCACCTGCTACTGCGTCTGCGATAAGGGGGCCCTGGACTGGGGCTACCCGCGCGGCGGCTACGGCGTGCGTTACCGGCTTACTTGAAAAGATGAAAATTATCGTTGGCTTCAAAGAGGTTATCGACCCGGCCCTGAGCCTGGACTTCGGGCTGGG
>DAOUEH010000142.1:0-16025 GCA_034430635.1 Dehalococcoidales bacterium
AGGCGGGTCTTCACCGGGGCACCGCCACGATGCGGTGGACGTAGATATGGGGCGTGACGATGACCTCCGGGTCGAGCTCGCCCACCGGCACCAGCTCGTCGACCTCCACGATGGTTGTCGCGGCGGCGGCGGCCATGACCGGATTGAAGCACCGGGCCGTCTTGCGGTAGACCAGGTTCCCCAGGGTATCGGCCTTATGTGCCTTGATGAGGGCGAAGTCGGCGGTCAGGGGCAGCTCCAGGATGTACTCCCGGCCGCCGATGACCTTCCTCTCCTTGCCCTCGGCGACGACGGTACCGACGCCCACGGGCGTGTAGAAGCCCCCCAGACCCCCTGTAGCGCACCGGATGCGCTCCGCCAGGGTGCCCTGGGGCACCGTCTCTATTTCCAGTTTGCCCGCGTTGTAGAGCTTTTCAAGGGGGGAGGTGGGCGGCATGCCCCCCAGGGCGGGCACCGAGCCGATGAATTTCCTTACCTGGCCGTTCTCGAAGAGGATTCCCAAATCCGGGTAGCCCCCCGGCTTGATGCGCCGGCTCAGCTCCAGGCCCACCCCGCCCATGTTGGCGATGACGGTAAGCTCGCGGGCCCCCTGGCTGGCCAGGGCCGTTATCAGGTTGACGGGCAGGCCGCCGAAAGACCCGAAGCCCCCCACCATCACGGTGGCGCCGTCGGGGATATCGGCCACCGCCTCTTTACAGCTGCGAAAAATCTTGTTAACGGTCATCTAAAGAATGGTTATGCGTATTTCTCCCAGAAGATTATCTTGCTGTGGTCTTTCCGGGGCCGGGGCTTGGGGTCTTCGTCCGGGTACCCCAGGGGAAGAATATCGTGCACGAAGACGCTGTCCGGCAGGTTCATGGCCTTATGAACGTCCCTGGTGGATATGGCCCCCACCCAGCAGGTGCCCAGGCCCTGGTTGACGGCCTCCAGGGTCATGTAGGCCGCGGCAATCATCACCTGCTCGCCGGCCTTCACCGTCATCACCGGCTCGCCCAGGCGGTACGGCGCGAACAGGTCGCTACCCAGGACGACGTTGTCCAGTATCTCGTCCGTCCAGTCCATCACGCCCATGTCCCGGAGCTGGGCCAGGGCGGCGCGGTGCTGCTTTTGGGACAGGTCGTCGATGACGCCGCAGCAGATAATCAAGACCGGGGCGTTGAGATGGGGCTGCCCGCCGGCGGCCTGGGCGATGGCTTCCCTCCTGGCCTTGTCCTGCACCACGATGAAACGCCACGGCTGCGTGTTCCCCCAGGAGGGGGCCCGCCGGCCCGCCTCCAGCACCTTCTCTATCTTGGCTTTCTCCACGGGCGTCGGCTTCCACTTGCGGATGCTGGTTCTCTTCAGAATGGCTGCGGACACATCCATTTCGTTTCGCCTCCTTGTTATTTCTACTAACATATCGCCAGCGGAGCCTGTTTGTCAATGTTGACTTGCCTCCGGGTAACTAAAAGAAAAATCCCCCGCACTTGCGGGGGATTCTGTCTTCGTTGGTAGCGCATGCGGGATTCGAACCCGCGATCTTCGCCTTGAGAGGGCGATGTCCTAACCGCTAGACGAATGCGCCACTTATTTCTGGCTGGGGAGGAAGGATTCGAACCTTCGCTGACGGATCCAGAGTCCGCTGTCCTACCACTAGACGACTCCCCAGTGGACACGTCAATTATATCATGAAGGTGCCCGCCAGACAATAACCCGCCGCCATTGACAGCGTAGGGGCGACGGTTTATTGTAGATACGTAAAGGAGTTAGCCCATGCCCGATACCGCCGCCCTTGAGAAGCGACTGGGGGTCGAGTTCGCCGGACCGGCGCTGCTGGCGCTGGCGCTGGTGCACAGCTCTTACGTCAACGAGAACCCCGGTACGGCCGCCGGGCATAACGAGCGGCTGGAGTTCCTGGGGGATGCCGTGCTCGATTTCGTCGTGGCCGGTAAGCTCTACCGCGATTTTCCCGACCTCAGCGAGGGGCAGATGACGCGCCTGCGCTCCACCCTGGTGCGCCGCGAGACCCTGGCCCGGGTTGCCCGCTCTATCGGTCTGGGGGATTATCTCGTCATGGGCAAGGGCGAGGAGGGCAGCGGGGGGCGTGATAAATCGGCCAATCTGGCCGGGGCGCTGGAGGCGGTTATCGCTGCCGTCTACCTCGACCGGGGAGTAACGGTGGCGCGCAAGATAATCGTCAGGCTGCTGGAAGCGGAGTGGCCGGCGGCCATCGCGGCGGGCACCGGGGGCGATGCCAAGTCCCGGCTGCAGGAGCTTACCCAGGCCCGTTTTCAACTCACTCCCGGCTACCGTCTCCTGGCCGAGACCGGCCCCGACCACGACAAGCAGTTCACCGTGGAGGTTACCGTGAACGGGGAAGTCCTGGGCAGCGGCACCGGCAGCAGCAAGAAGCTGGCCGAAAAGGAGGCCGCCCGCGCCGCGCTGGAGAGGCTCAGGGGAGGCTTTACGAAATAGGCACTATTTGCTAAAATCCTTTCAGGGTTACCTCAGGAACAATGACGAGGTGTTATTATGGGCAGGCGCGATTACCGGCACCGAGAGGGTAAAAAACAGAAAAAGGACGCCAAGAAAGTCCATCCTATCAGCACCATCATCACGCCGCCGCCACCGCCGGTCGAGGTTATCAAAAAGGTGAAGAAGCGGCCTCCGGAAGAGGAGGAATAGCCCCCTCCGGCCGGCGGGGATACGGGAGAGTGGCTACCGATGGCTCAACTGGCGTCGCTACGGGTGGTGGTTCGCGGCCGGGTTACCGGCGTCTTCTTCCGTTCCTCGGTGGAAAGGCGGGCGGAGGGGCTGGGCCTGACGGGCTACGTGCGTAATGCCTCCGGCGGCACGGTGGAGGTGGTGGCCGAGGGGCCCAAGGAAGCCCTCAAAGAGCTGGTAGACTACCTGAGGGTAGGGCCGCGGGCGGCCCGGGTGGACGACGTGGAGACGGAGAGCGGCGAGTACAGCGGCCGCTACGCCGATTTCAGCGTCCGGTACTAGCCGGCGCTTTTTATTTCTCCGGGACCGGCTGCAGGCCGTAGTAGCCGTCTTTCTTGAGGATGCGCAGCAGGGCCTCCGGCGAGGTGCGGTAAGTATCGCCGCCGCGGCGCTCCCCCAGCTCGCGGCCGAGTTCTCCCAGTTCCATCGCCTTATTGCCGTGGCTCAGCAGGAGGCGAAAGGCGCTCTCCATGATGGGCAGTCTCTCGTTGATGAAGCCAGGCTGCTGGGAGCAGCATTTCTGGATGGTGCCGATGAGGGCCTCCGGCTTGGCCTTGGCATCGTCGGCGAAGCGGCGGGCGCACTCGGGGCAGAGGTAATCACGGAGCAGGACGGAGATGGAGCGGCGGTGTTCCGGGAACCATTCCAGGGCAATGGCCCAGCGCGTGGCGGCTATCTCGGCGGCGCGCTCCTCCGGCTCCTGGGCATCGGTGCGTGCCTGGCTCATAGGGCCTCCAACTCCACCTTGGCCGATTTTATCAGGTCGAGGTAGCCTATTTTCAGCCCCAGCGTGTCGGCGACTTCCCGGTCTACCTCGTAGGGCTCGCCGATGAATACCTTATCGAACTCCTCGACCTCGCCCTCGTTGGGCTCCTCGGTCACGGAGAATTTCTGCCTGGCTTCGACGATGCCCAGGTCGAAGGGGAGGGTGAAATAGAGGTCGGCCAGGACTTTATCGATGCCCAGGCTGTAGAGGGTCTCCCAGGCGTTGAGGGTATCCCCCTGGTACTTGCTGCCCGGCAGCAGCGAGAGCAGGTTCATGATGGTAAAGCTGCCCGTGCCGTTACAGGTCTTCAGCGGGGCCACGGTTATCAGGTAGTCGCTGGAGAGGATGACGTTGGGCACCCAGAAAGTCGGCATGGCGAAGGGCTTGGGCAGGGGGTTATCCACCTCCACGAAGATGCAGTCTTTCACGTCCAGCGTCAGCACCCGCGGGAAGTTGTAGCCCAGGGCCTGGTAGATGGGGCGGGTGGGCATGCCGCCGGGGGTGCCCTCCAGCAGCAGGATATCGGCGTCGGAAACGCGGCGGATACTGGAGATAATGGCCGCCAGCATATCGGCGCTGGTGGTCACCGGGTAGGGCAGCGGGTAGGAGGCGCTGGGCTTGATGAGGACGCGCCGCGCCCGGGATACCACCGAAGGTACCTTAAAAACGAAATCCGAGGCCTCGAAGATCAATCTTTCCTCCTCAGGGAAACGTGGATGTCTTTGATGCCGTTGCCGTCGGGACGGGGTATCATGGCCAGCAGGGTGCGCGTCAGCAGGTCGTTGAGGTAGGGGGTAACGGGGACGAGCGCCCCGTTGACAATCAGGTCAACCTCATTTTCCCGGCGTTGCTCTATCATCGTTCGCTCGATTATATCGGCGATTCCGGCCACGTCGTCGTGGGCGAACTGGGGGACTTCAACCTCCAGCGGCGCGTCGGTGACCACGGCCAGCAGCCCCTCGGGGTCGGTCAGCAGCTCTTGGCCCTGCTCGTGGCGGTGGACTTCAATCTTGGGGTAGGGGCTGCTCTTGAAGCCCTCCGTGAGGATAAAATCGTAGTCCCAGTGGACGTAGCCGGCGATTTCCCGCGGGTCGAAGTGCTGCTCGGTGCGCCGGTAGATGGCCAGGTGGTCCAGCGAGTTGATGGCGGAAAGCTCGCTGCCGGCCCGGGTGAAGCGCCAGGTGTCCTTGTCGGCGGTGTCCAGGTCGCCCGCGTGGTGCGAGTGCTTGACGATGGCCACCCGGTAGCCGCGCCTCTTGAGCTCGCCGATGAGCTTCTCCAGCAGGGTCGTCTTGCCGGAGTGGGATTTACCCACGATAGAAATTATAGAACGCATTTTTTTATAAATAGACTTATTTTTTAAGGCTAGATGCCGACTTCCTCGTTCCAGTCCAGCATGATGGCCTGGACGGTCTCGCCTTTTTTGACCTCTTTTTTGTCTTCGGGTATGACCACCAGCCCGTTGGCCAGGCTCATCGAGGTGAGAATCCCGGAGCTCTGCGAGCCGGTCAGCCGGGCGTAGTACCGGCCGTTGCGTCGGGCGACGACGGCCCGGTCGTAGAGGCGGCGCCCGGCGTTATTGGTCACGCTGTCTTCCATGACGGCCATCACCGTGGGGCGGGCCAGGTGCCGCTTGCCCATCATCTTGAGGATGGCCGGCCGGACGAAGAGCTCGAAGCTGACCATGCAGCTGACGGCATTGCCGGGCAGTCCCAGGTGGGGGATGCTCCGGGGGCGTCCCTCGGCGTCGACGCTTTTCAGCTTGCCGAAGGCCAGGGGCTTCCCCGGCTTGACGCGCACCTTCCAGAAGACCCTCTCACCGTCCCGTGCCAGGATGTCCTTTACCATGTCGTAATCGCCCATGGAGACGCCGCCGGTGGTGAGCAGCATGTCGGCGTCCTGGGCCAGCTTCAGCTTGGCCACCAGCTCCGCCTCGTCGTCGCGAGCTATCCCCAGCACCCTGGGGACGGCCCCGCAGCGTTTTACCAGGCTGGCGATGGAGTAGGTGTTGCTATCGTGTATCTTGCCCTCGGGGAGGGGCTCGTTGATGGGTATCAGCTCGTTGCCGGTGGAGAGCACGGCCACCACCGGGCGGCGGATGGCCCGGATGCCGCTGTGGCCCAGCGAGGCCATGACGCCGATTTCGGAGGGGCGGATGACGGTGCCCTGCCTGAGGACGACGGCGCCTCTGGCGATATCTTCCCCGGCCCGCCGGATGTTGAGCCCCGGTCTGGCCTCGGCCAGGACGCCCACCTCGGCAGCGGGCTTATCCGGGGCGGCGGCGCGGCGCTCGGCGTCGTCGGTATTCTCGAACTGCACCACGCAATCGGCGCCGCGGGGGACGGGGGCGCCGGTCATGATGCGTATCGCCGTGCACGCGGTGACCTTAGTTTGCGAGATGGCGCCGGCCATGACGGTATCGATAACACGCAGGGTGCGGGGGTCCTTTTCGCTGGCGCCGGCGGTATCGGCGGCGCGGAAGGCGTAGCCGTCCATGGCGGAGTTATCCAGCGGTGGTATGTTGATATCGGACTTGATGTCCTCGGCCAGCACCTGCCCCAGCGACTCCAGGATGGGGACGGGCGCGGCCTCCAGGACGTTTACTTCCTTGAGTATCTTCTCCAGGGCTTCTTCGACGCTTATCATCAGTCGCTGGCTCCTCCGGCAATCCTCCTGGCTCTTTCCAGGTCTTCCTTGGTATTGACATTAAAGAAGCTGAGGTGCTCGGGGTCGAACCTCTCGATCTCCTCGGCTTCGATGAATCGGACTTTCACGTGGTCGAAGAGGTCGATGATGACCTTGCGACCGCGCTGGAAAATGGCCTCGATGGGGGCGATGCAGTTGCGGGAGTAGATGGCGTGGAGGGGCTCGTAGTAACTCCTGACCCGCGGTAATACGAAATCGAAACCATCCGCAACCTCAATCATGTACTTCAGCAAGGGCTCGTTTAAAAAGGGCATGTCGGCCGCCACAACGAGATTGTAGAAGGTGTCTGACCTGACCAGCCCGGTATAAATACCGCCCAGCGAGCCTTGACCGGGGAGAATATCGGAAGTTATTCGGATTTTCGGGTGGCCCGCCAGCGGTAAGAAAGTCCTTTCTTCCGCCGTAACGATAATAATATCTCTGGTGAGTGAATCGAGGCGGGATATTACCTGTTCGAGTAGACTGGCGTTACCAACCTTTTCCAGTATCTTGTCGTGTCCCAGACGTATACTCTTGCCGCCAGCCAGGATAATTCCGCTTATATCCAACTTTTAAGCCCGTTTTTGTGCGAGACCTTACCCCCTATAAATTATTTTATCACAGACCGTCAAGGGTCGCTAGGGGGTAAGGTACAATTTTTTCGACATCTGGCTAAAAAATCACGGGAGCCAATCGTATCGTCGGGGCTCAGAGGGACGGCTGGAGCAATATAATCTGCGGGCTGGCGGGTAAGGTGTCTTTCGTCAGCTCTATCTCGCTGCCGGCGGCGCGGGTAACGTTGTCCTTGCCCTTGAGGAACCCCTCCGCGTCCTGAATGGGGAAGGCGAGCTTCTCCGTCTTGAAGTGCATGGGGACAATCACCTTCGGGTTGAGCTGCTGGCATACTTTCGTGGCCGCGCTTGCGTCGATGGTGAAGAAGCCGCCCACCGGCACCATGAGCACGTCCACCGGGCCGATGGCGGCCACCTGCTTTGCGCTGAGGAGGTGGCCCAGGTCGCCGGCGTGGCAGACCCGGATGCCGTCGATTTCGAAGCAGAAGATGGTGTTTGGGCCCCGCTCGCCGCCGGACTTGTCGTCGTGGGCGGTGGCGACGGCCCTGATTTTAATTCCTTTAGCTTCGGCGTCGCCCTTGACCACCTGCGGGTTGCCCTTGACCGCCCCGACGTTGTTGTGGTCGCCGTGCTCGTGGCTCACGGTGACGATATCCGCCGCCTCGGTAATCTCGCCGTAGCGGAGGCTCTCGCTGGTCTCGTAGGGGTCGGTGATGATGCGCGTGCCGTCGCCCGCCGTAATCAGGAAGGCGGCGTGGGCCAGCCATTTGATTTTCATCGCTTGTCCTCCTTATGCGTCATTGCGAGACCATTCCCGAAGGGAAGGCGAAGCAATCTCCAAGACTGTTCCTGGTGAGTGATGGGATTGCTTCGGGCTTCGCCCTCGCAATGACAAATAAATCGTATCTATTTGGCCATCTTCATTATCAGGCTCACCAGGGTGCGTACCGGCACGCCGGTGCCGCCTTTTACCAGGTAGCCCTTCTCTTTATCGGCCAGGAAGGTGCCGGCGATATCCAGGTGCACCCAGGGCACGCCCCCGACGAACTCCTCCAGGAACTTGGCGGCGGTGATGGCCCCGGCGTAGCGACCGCCGGTGTTTTTGATATCGGCGATATCGCTCTTGATGAGCTCCTTGTACTCCTCGAACATGGGCAGCTGCCAGGCCAGCTCGCCGGTGGCTTTCCCGGCGGCGATGACCTTATCGAGGAGGGCCTGGTTATTGGTGAAGGCCCCGCTGCACTTATCGCCCAGGGCCACCTGGCAGGCGCCGGTGAGGGTGGCCACGTCGATGACGGCCTTACTCCCGAGCTTCTTGGCGTAGCTCAGGGCGTCGGCCAGGATAAGGCGCCCCTCGGCGTCGGTATTGAGCACCTCGATGGTCTTGCCGTTCATGGCGGTGATGATGTCCCCCGGCTTGAGGGCGGTGCCGCCGGGCATGTTCTCCGTGGCCGGGACGAGGGCGGTGACATTAAGCGCCGGCTTGAGCCGGGAGAGGCCAATCATGGCGGCCATGACGGCGGCGCCGCCGGCCATGTCTCCCTTCATCTCGCTCATCCGCTCCGAAGGCTTGATGGAGATGCCGCCGGAATCGAAGGTGATGCCCTTGCCCACCAGGACGAGGTCGGTCTTGTCGCCGCCCTTGCCCTGATACTTCAGGATGATGAACCGGGGTGGCTGCTGGCTCCCCTGCGAGACGGCCAGCAGGCCGCCCATGCCCAGCTCGGTCATCTTGTCCCGGTCGAACACCTCCAGCGACAGGCCGTAATCGTCGGCGAGCTGGCGGGCGGCTTCGGCCATATTCGTCGGCGTCATGAAGTTGCCCGGCTCGTTGACCATGTCCCGCGCCCAGCAGGCGGCCTCGGCCAGCACCCGGCCCCGCTCGATGGCGGCGGTCAACATGGCCCGGCCCTTGCCGATACTCTTGAGCGTCTTGATTTCTTTGGCGTTGTCGCCCTTCTTGGTCATGTGCCGGCGGAAGGTGTAAAGCCCGAGGATGGCCCCTTCGGCCACAGCCTGGGCGGCCTCCTCCGTCCTGATGCCCCTGACCCCGGCCCCCGGTACCACCACGGCGGCGCTGGTGATGCCCTTACCCCTGATGTAGCGGAGGGTCTCGGCCACGGCGCCGCGGATTTTATCCAGGGTGAGGCCGCGCTTCTTGCCCAGCCCGGCCACGACGACACGCCCGGCCGTAACCCCGGCAGGGCTGTGGAGGAGGGTAATCTCGCCGGCCTTGCCCTTGATTTCGCCCTGCTTGATGAGCCGGGCGATGGCCCCTTTCAGGGCCTTGTCCAGTGTGGCGGTCTCGCCCTCGGGGCGGCGCTTACCTTCGTGGTGGGTGACGATGATAGCGCCGGTCCTGACCCGGGCGATATCACCGGTAATGGCCTTAATTTCCATTTTACAAGCTCCTTTCCAGTATACGGGTGTTATCTTATAATTATAGATGGTTTGGGGGGTGTTTGGCTAGGCTGGGGAGAACACGGGGATAAGCCGCGGATGATGAGGGCGGCAGGGTGGGAATAGATATCTCAAATTGGGGTGGGGTGAGGTAAAAAAATGCTGAGTCTTCAGCTAAAAATAAAATTACTCGCCGTAAAAGGCCACCCCGATGAGACCGGGGCCGGTGTGCACCCCCATCACCGGGGTGAACTCGGTGAGGAATATCTCCCGGCAGTTAAAGCGCGCCGCGATGCGCTCTTTAAAGGCCGTGGCAGGCTCCAGGGCGTCGGCGTGCATCACGGCCACGTGGAGCGCCTGCCCCCGCACGACGGCCTTGTCCATCAGCTTGAGGATGCGGTCGAGGGCGCTCTTAACGGTGCGGGGCAGTGAGACGGTGCGGGCGTCGGCATGGTCGAGCGAGAAGACCGGCTTGATGGAAAGGATGGAGTTGACCAGATGGGCGGCCTGCGGGACGCGGCCGCTCTTGACCAGGTAGTGCAGGGTATCCAGCATGGCGAAGAGGTGAACCTTTGACATAATATTGCGGGCGATTTCCTTTACCTCGGCCAGGGGCTTATCCCGGGCGGCGGCCCGGGCGGCGGCCATGACCACCAGTCCCTGACCGGCGGCGGCGGTGGTGCATTCCAGCACCTCGATGGCGATGTTCTGCAGGGTGCTTTTGGCCGTTTCCATGGCCACCCGCGCCGAGTTATACATGGCGCTAAAATTGGCCGGCTCGGTGATGCAGAGGATGCTCCTTGCCTTGCGGCTGGCGTCACGGTAGGCCTCCAGGTAGGGGCTGGGCGAAGAACTGGAGGAGGTGGGCATTTTTTTGGCTTGGCGCAACCGGGCATAGAACTCGACCGGGGTCATGTCGATGCCGTCGCGGTAGGTCTTGTCTTCGAAGACGAGCGGCACCGGCACCACCTCGATACCCAGTTCGGTCACCTGCTCCTGGGGGACGCAGGCGGTGGTATCGGTGACGATGGCCACGTTTTTCATGCCGGAGCTCTACCCGTCCTTCCTGGTCTGCCAGGCGGTGTATTCTCTATCGATGATGAGGTTCTTTCTCGTCCCGGCCTTCTTGAGCTCGCCCGCCAGGCTTACCAGCGTGCGCAGCCCGATGAAGAGCAGCAGCCCCAGGGCGAAGTAGATATAGGCAAGCTCCCGGTCGAAGAGCCAGTTGAGCAGCGGTATGAGTACCATGGCCCCCAGGGCCAGGCGCGGGTTGCGGGTAACGCCGATGAGGCCGATGACCACGGCGCCGGCGATGAAGGTCTCGGCGGGGGTGAGGGCCACCAGCACGCCGAGGACGGTGGCCGCGCCCTTGCCACCGCGGAACTTGAGGAAGACCGGCCAGTTATGGCCCACCACGGCGGCGAAACCCGCCACGAAGACCCACTCCAGGGGAATGCCCAGCCAGCGGGCGACGAAAACGGCCAGGACGCCCTTGAGGATATCGGCGGCCAGGACGCTCAGGCCCCAGACCGGGCCAATCTGGCGGTAGGTATTGAGCGCCCCCACGTTGCCGCCGCCGACATCGCGGATATCCACGCCCTTTCTGAAGCGGCCGAAGATATAGGCGAAGGGCACGGAGCCCAGCAGGTAGGCGATGACGATGGCGGCGGCGATATTCCAGGTCAACTAAGTATCCTCCTGGTCTTCCGTGTAGAAGGCGACGCCGACGGTGCCGGTGCCGCAGGCATAGCCCATGACGGGGCTGAACTCGCAGAGCCACAGCTCGATGCAGTTGAAGGCGCTAGCGACGCGCTCCATGAGCTTCCCGGCCTCCTCCGGGGCGTAGGCGTGGGTCACGGCGGCGTGCACCGGGCGGTCGCCCACCCTCTCCCGCATCATGCGCAGGACGCGCTCGACGCCCTGCTTGTGGCTGCGGGCCATGCCGGCGAAATGCACTATGTCGTAGACGGTAAGAATAGGCCGGATATTGAGCATCGAGCCTATCTGCGAGGCCACCCTGGGGATACGCCCGCAGCGGTAGACGTGGCGGATGGTATCCAGCAGGATGATGGCGGTAACTTTATCGCGGACTTTCTCGGCGGCGCGGACGACCTCCGCCAGCTCCTGTCCTTCGGCGGCGGCCCGGGCGGCGGCCAGCGCCACCATACCCTCGGAGGGCGTGGCCTGGTACGAGTCCATGACTTCGATAGTGGTCTTGGGGAGCTCGGCGCGGGCCATCGCGGCGGCCTCTAAGGCGGCGTTATTCATCATGCTGAGCTTGGTGGAGACGGTGACGAAGAGGATACTCTCGGCCGTCCGGCTGACGCGGTGGAAGGCTTCGAGGCACTCCTCGGGCGCGGGCGCCGAGCTCTTGAAGGAATCGGGGTCTTTAAGGAAAAGCTCGTAGGCCTCCGTGGGGGTGATATCCACCCAGTCCCGGTGGAGCTTGCCGCCGGCGTAGAAGTTGACGGGGATAATCTCGATTTCGTATCGCTCGGCCAGTTCCCGGTTAAGGCAGGCGATACTATCCGTGATAACGGCTACTTTCTTCGTGGGCGCACCTCCACGGCGTTATTGTCCGGGCGGGTCGGTTCAGGTTGTCGCCGGGGTATCTTTATGCTTCCAGAGAAACAGCCGGCCGCCCCGGAGGTACCGCTCCAGCAGGGGCGGGACGAGGAGCACCCCCCACATTACCAGAATCAGCCCCAGGAAGGTGAGCGTATTGAGACGGCCGGTGGTATAGTGGACGACCAGTGTCAGCGTCAGGCACCCCGAGGTGGCTAGCAGGCCGATACGCAGCCAGCGCTGGCGCAGGCGGATAAAGGTGGCGATGGTCAGCGCCAGGGCCATGAAGCTGATGCCAATCCAGGGGGCGAAGTAGTCGATGCGCTGCAGGCTGTACTCGGTTAACTTGCCGTTGGAGGAAATGGCCAGGAACCAGCCGATGATAATCGGCAGGGGCAGCAGCATCAGGGAGGTGAAAATCCAGTCCCTGCGGGAGGTGTGGCGGATGATGCGGAAGAGCCACCACAGCGCCAGGGGGAAATAGACGGGCAGGGCCAGCAGCGACCAGCCCCGCGGCAGGTAGAGCAGCAGCAGGCCGACGGAGAGCACCGGTACCAGCGAATAGCCCAGCCAGGAGAAGACCCAGGTGGGCTTGCCGCGCCACCAGCCGTAGACGGTGGTGGCGAAGATGGCCATGAGCACGATGAACAGCCAGCCCGGGTAATGCCACCAGTTGAGGACGAAGAGCAGCCCGAAGAGGACGTGGGGCATGGAGGCCAGCAGTACCTGCTTCCAGGTGCCCTGGCTGTATGCCTCGTAAATCTGGCGGGCTATCAGCCGGGTGCTGCCCATCTCCCCCAGGCAGGTCTGCATCGCCTCTTCCGGGGAGAGTCCGGAGTCGGTCAGCTCCTGGAGCTTGTCCTCGATGTGCGCCTCCAGCTCGCTGATGATGACGCTCTCGTCGGCCCCTTCGAGCTTGGCCTTGTGCCTGATGTTATCCAGATATTGTGAAAGCTGCGGTGTCATAAGGCGAACCTGCTACGAACCTGACGGCCCCGGCTGAAGGATGAGTTTCACGGCCGTGAGGAAATCCTGCCACTGGGTTCTCTCCAGGGCCAGCTTGGCCTCTCCCTTTTCGGTGAGATGGTAGTAACGGCGCTGCCGTCCGTTGGGCAGCATCTGCCACTGGCCGGAAATAAGCCCCGACCTCTCCAGGCGGTGGAGGGCGGGATAGAGGGTGCCCTCTTTGAACTTGAAATACCCCTGGCTGCGTGCGGTGAGCTCCTTGACGATTTGATAGCCGTACATCGGCTGACGCTCCAGCAGGCTGAGGAGCAGGTAGCTGGAGCTTCCCTTGAGTAAATCTCGCTTCGGTACCACTTGAGTCACCTCTACCGTTCTGTTACTTAGACATTCTATGTATGACCATACTATCAGAGATTATCCGCTTTTTGCAAGGGGACGAAGTACTATTTATGGGGTGAATGGCGGCCAGGGCAGCAGCCCCCGAAAACGCGGGCGTTCCGGGCGTGGCTAGGACTTGTAAGTGCCGACGGCTACCAGCGCCAGCACGGCGGCGAGGGCACCGAAGACGATATCATCCCACTTAGCGGTGGCGTTGAGCAGGGCGTTGAGGAGAACCCAGATGCCGAGGGAACAAATTGCCAGACTGAGAAACTTCATAGGCTAGACCTCCTGTTGATTATGTTTTTAACCGGTGCCGCTGCCCTGGCTCGGTTTATACCTAGACAGACATAGTACCTAGAGATACTAGGTATAATAGCACCTGTTTATCACCTTGTCAAACGGCTTTTTCTCCCCGCTCCGCCCCGCCCATCTGTGTTTTTCTTTCCCACCCGGCCCGCCCTCGCGGCGTCCGCGGCATAGCCCGGAGTTCATTACCCCACCCCTGGGGGATAAAGGGCGGGGGAATTTACAGGCCCGGTTGTCCTCACTAACAAAGGGTGTTTAAGAGGGGCGAACCCCCTCTTTTATATTTAAATCCCCCTCTCCTTCATCCTGCCTCCGAAGGAGAGGGGGACACAGGGGGTGAGGTTAAATAATCCCTTTGACTCGCCTTTTCCAAAAGGTTAAACTCTAAACGTAAATGCCCATCAAAGTCCTCGATAGAGACACCATCGCCCAGATAGCCGCCGGTGAGGTGGTGGAGCGGCCGGCCTCGGTGGTGAAGGAGCTGGTGGAAAATGCCCTGGACGCCGGGGCCACGCAGATACGGGTGGAGGTCAAGGGGGGCGGCGTGAGCCTGCTGCGTGTCACCGATAACGGCGGGGGTATCCCGGCGGCCGAGGTGCCCCTGGCCTTCGAGCGCCACGCCACCAGCAAGATAAGCGGCACCGCTGATTTGGAAAACATCGCCAGCCTCGGCTTCCGCGGCGAGGCCCTGCCTTCTATCGCCGCCGTGGCCGGGGTGGAGGTGCTCACCCGCAGCGATAACGATGCGGCGGGTACTTTCATCCAGATGGAGGGCGGCGCCGTCACCAGACAGGCCAGCCAGGCGCGCGCCCGGGGGACGACCGTCACTGTGAGGAACCTCTTCCGCCGCGTGCCCGCCAGGCTCAAGTTCCTCAAGTCCACGCCCACGGAGAACGGCCACATCGCCAACTGCGTCAGCCAGTATGCCCTGGCCTGCCCGGAGGTGGCCTTCGAGCTGGCGGTGGAGGGCAAGACCACCCTGAGGACGTCGGGGCGGGGCCGCCTCATCGATGCCGTCATCGACGTCTACGGCGTGGCCACCGCCGGAAAGATGCTGGCGGTAAAGCCGCCGGAGGGCGAATTCGCCGCCGGGCCGGATGCTGCGGGCGTGACCGTGACGGGCATGGTCGGCGCGCCGGAGCTGGGCCGCAGCGGGCGGGGGCATTTGAGCTTTTTCGTCAATCGCCGCTGGGTGAACAGCCGCCTCCTCACCTACGCCGTCGAGGAGGCCTACCGGGGGCTCATTATGGTGGGCCGGCACCCCGTGGCCGTCCTCAATATCGCCCTGCCCCCGGCGGACGTGGATGTCAATATCCACCCGGCCAAGAGCGAGGTCAAGTTCCGGGCTGAATCGGAGGTCTTCCGGGCCGTGCAGCGGGCGGTGCGGCAGGCCCTGGTGGCCCAGATGCCGGTGCCGCAGGTAGGAGAAACGGCCGCCGCCTACCAGGCCGCCCCGCCTCGGGCCCGGGCGTCGTGGATGCTGCCCCAACCCGACAGAGCCGATATCTCCGTGCCGGAGGCACCGCCTACGCTCGCAACGAGCCTGCCGGTGCTGCGGGTGGTGGGGCAGGTGATGAACGCCTATATCGTCGCCGAGGGACCGGACGGGCTCTATCTCATCGACCAGCATGCCGCCCACGAGCGCATCCGCTACGATAAGCTGCGGCAGCAGCGGGCCGAGTCAAGGCCACAGATACAGGGATTGTTGGAGCCGGGTACCCTGGAGGTGACGCCGCAGCAGACCCAGATACTGGGGGACTGCCGGGAGAGCCTGGCGGCGTACGGGTTCGCCCTGGAGCCCTTCGGCGAGCGGACCTACCTGGTGCGGGCGGTACCGGCGCTGCTGGCCGGGGAGGACTGGGCGGGGGTGCTGCGGGAGATGCTCGCGGCGCTGGCCGGGGAGGCGCGTGGCGACCGGGAGGAGCGTATCCTGGCCTCGCTGGCCTGCCACGGCGCGGTAAGGAGCGGCCAGGCCCTGAGCGACGCGGAGATGCGGGCGCTAGTGCGCGACCTGGAGCAGACGGCCAATCCCCATACCTGCCCCCACGGCCGCCCCACCGTCATCCACCTGAGCGCCGGGCAGCTGGAGCGCGAGTTCGGGCGGAGCTAGGCCTCTCCCTCGCTCACCCGGTAGATTTCGTCCCAGCGCACCATGCCCTCCTCGATGAGGCGGCGTATCTTCTTCTGCTGGGACGTCAGCTGGGCGCTGCGGCCGGTCTTGATTTCCAGTATCACGATTTCCTCCGGCTCGCCGCGGGCCAGACCCGGAAAGACGACCATGTCTATGGGCGTGCCGATGAAGCGTACCTCGGTGGGGTCGTACTTGAAATCGGGGAAGAAGGGCACCATCTGCTCGGTGAACTTGCCGCCCAGCACGGCGCGGCTCTGGCTGACGGCCGTCTTGCGGGCCTGCTCCATCTCCGCCTGCCACTTGAGGGTCTCGGCATCGCGCCACTCCTTGAAGCGCCTTTCGTACCTGAGGCGGGTGATGTAGTTCAGGAGGCAGATTATCAGGATGGCCACGGCGGCGGTAATGAGTACGCTTAAGACGATTTCCATAGCAGGCCTCCCCGTATTTTTTCCCGTTTATTCCGCCCCACTCCGCCCCGTCTGAGCTATCTATTCCCACCCGGCCGCCCTCGCGGCATCCCCGGCTTATCCCGGAAATTATTATCCCTTCC
>DAOUEH010000143.1:0-7493 GCA_034430635.1 Dehalococcoidales bacterium
GATATCCCGCCGGAGATGCGGCAGCGCCTGCGGGAATGGGCCCACATGATGGCCGACGGGGAGAAGTTCGAGCTGGCCGAGGCCTTTCACCGGCTGGAGATGAGATACTAGCCGATACAGTACGCCCTAAAAAGCTCCCCCTCTCCAGACAACTGCCTTCATGGTGGTATTGCGTTAAGTCTGGAGAGGGGGGCAGAGGGGAAGAGGCTATTTAGTTTTTAAGCCCGGCGGCTACTTGCCGTCGGGGGCCTTGTATACCTTGCACAGCAGGGCCGTCAGGTCGGGCGAGCCGTACATCGGGTCGCAGTGGTCGTTGGCCGTGAGCACGTTGGGGTTCGACCGGAACAGCCCGTGCAGCGGCCCCGGGTCCTCCGGGTAGAAGCAGTTGGCCGTGGCCATGACCACCCGGCGGTGGATGCCGGGGAAGAGGCGCGCCTTCTGCTTGATGCGCCCGCGCGGCGTCTCGATGAAGGCCCAGTCGCCGTCCTCGATGCCCATTTCCTTGGCCGTTTCCGGGTGAATCTGCATCACCGGGTCTTTCTGGAAGCTCCGCAGCCAGGGGATATTGCGGTACTGCGAGAGGAAGTAGAACGGCTGGCGGTAGCCGGTGGAGAGCACCAGCGGGTACTCCTTGGCCAGCTCCGGCGTAGACACGGGGCTTTCCCCCGGCTCCTGGAAGAAAGGCAGGGGGTCGTAGCCCAGGTCTTCCAGCACCGTGGAGTAGAGCTCCATCTTGCCGGTGGGCGTGGGGAAACCGCCGCCCTTGCGCCAGTAGTCGGTCTTGTACTTGTAATAGACCTGGTCTTTGCCCATCCGGGCGAGCACGACCTTCTTGCTGAACTCCTTCCAGGTGATGTTGCCGTGGCGGAGCTCGTAATCGAGCATCTTTTCCTCGTTTTCGAACCAGTATTTCGGGGCGACGCGCTTGCCCAGCTCGTTGAAAATCTTGCAGTCCGCCCAGGCCTCGCCGGGCGGGTCGACGGTCTTGTTAATGGCCTCAATCATGAAGCGCGGGTGCATGTCGTAGATATCGTTTATCTCCAGCCAGTGCGCCGCCGGCAGGAGGATATCGGCATGCTCTGCCATGGGGCCCATGAACTGGTCGGCATGCACCAGAAAGTCCACGTTGAGCAGCGCCTTATAGACCTCGTTGGTATTGGCCAGGTGGAGAATCTGCTGGCCGCCCACGCTGAACCAGACCTTGACCACCGGGTTATCGTTCTTGGCAAGCTGCTTGACGACGGTATCCGAGTGCGCCGTGCGGGCGGCGCCCATCTTGTAATCGTCGCTGCCGACGATGCCCTTGCGCATCTCATCGGTCAAAGGTATCTCGGAGAAGAAATCCTCCATTAGCCCGGTATCCGGGAACATCCAGCTCATCATGCTGCCCGGCCTCTCGATATTACCGGTCACGCCCAGCAGGCAGATTATCGAACGCAGCGTCTGGCCGCAGTTGGCCTGCCGCTCCAGGGAACTGCCCACCTGGATGCACCCCGGCGTGTCCTCGGCGAAGAGCCGGGCGGCCGTCCGGATATCCTCGGCCTTGAGCCAGGTAATCTCGGCGACCTTCTCCGGGGTATACTCCTCGACGCGCTCGGCGAGCTTGTCGAAGCCGTAAGTCCATTTGGAGACGAACTCCTTGTCCCAGAGGCCCTCTTTGATGATGACATTAATCATGCCCAGCGCCAGGGCGGCGTCCGTTCCCGGCCGGATTTGCAGCCAGAGCGTCGCCCGCGAGGACAGGGCCGTTTCGCGCGGGTCGATAACAATCAGGTTCTTGACGTGCCGCAGCGACTCCAGGAACCAGACGGCCATCTCGGAATCGGCGCTGGAGATTTCCAGTTGCTTGGCCCAGGAAATCTGCGTCTTGGGGTACTCCCCGCCCCATCCGTGGTAGTCGCAGTAGAGACGGCCGTAGCCGGTCACCAGCCCGTACAGCCCCAGGCGCGGGCTGTGGCAGATATAGCCGGGGGTGATGATATTGGCCGTGCCGATGGAGCGTGCCAGGCGGTGGGTGTAGCGGTTGTAGCCCCGCCCCGTCCCCTGGGATATGGCCACCGAAGACGGCCCGTATTTCGCAATGGATTCCTTCATCTTGGTCGCCACGGTATCCAGCGCCTCGTCCCAGGTGATGCGTTGCCATTTACCCTCGCCGCGCTTGCCCAGCCGCTTAAGGGGGTGCTTGAGGCGGTCGGGGTGGCCGACGTGCTGTATGCTGGAGAGTCCCTTGGAGCACATCGTGCCGCGCGTGGGGGTATCCGGGTTGCCCTCGATGTGGGTAATCACCCCGTCGGTCACGGTAACGAGCACGCCACAGCCGCCGTGGCAGCTCTTGCAGGTTGTCTTGATTATTTTTGTCTCGCTCATTGGATTCATTCCCCGATATATAAAATTATATACTTGTCCGGTAGAGAGGCATATCATCGCCGGCGGCACCGGTGGCTAGGCCGACCGGGCGACCAGCGGCTTATAGGCGCCGGCCTTGAGCACGCAGTAGCGCAGCGCCAGCCCCCCGATTATCTCGCAGGCCACGCCGGTAATCAGCAGCGCCGAGGCGCCATTGCCGGCGAACTGGCCGAAAAAGCCGATGAGCAGCGGGATAATGATGCCCAGCACGACGATGCCTCCCCAGAAGAAGAGGGCCAGCCCGCCGCGCATCTGCTCCAGCACCGACTGCTTGCCCGTCGGGGCGCGGTTGGCCGCCGCCCAGAGGTAGACGGCGATGAGCAGGGCGTTGATGATAAGGAGCCAGCGGCTGCCCGCCTCGGCGATGTCGAGATTGATGCTGCCGCCGGAGAGGGCGATAACCACGGAAAGGCCGAAGCCGCCCAGTACGCCGCAGAGGACGAAGAGGACGGGCAGCAGCGTCGAGTTCCAGAAGGGCACGGCCTTGACGGTATTGAGCACGAAGCCGGTATAGACCGTCACCGCCAGCGCCGCCGCCCCGGCCAGCACCTTGAAGACGACTTCGGCGGCGCCCCCGGGGAGCCAGAATGATAGGGCCAGCTGTATCGCCCCGAAGAGGATAAACCCCAGCACGAAGAGGATACCCCGCGCCAGCCACGAGCTCTGCGGCCGGGTGACGATGCGCCAGAAGCGCAGGGGCTTGCCCAGGTAGATCAGGTGCGCCCCGCCCTTGATGACGGCGATAATCAGCCAGCTGATGAACATGCCCTCGAGGCTGTTGAAGAAGAGCGATACCAGGTACAGGCCCCCGCCCAGACCGCCGGCATAGAAGGCAATCCAGAGCCAGATGCCCCGCCGGTCGATCCACTCCGTCTGGCGGGTGTAGTTTATCATCCATTCGTGGGCTTCCATCTACTTCTCCGCCACGCTTCCGGCGGTGGCCCGCCGGGATTTATCGTCTTTCTTGGTTTTATTCGTCTTTTTATTCGTCTGGCCTATCTTCTTATCGATGAAGAAGACCGAGGGGTCGGTGCCGTACTCCGGGTGCAGCTGAAAGCCGTCGTTCTCCCGGATGAGTTTGGAGACCTCGCTGTCCGGGTCGTCCAGGTCGCCGAAGGTCAGCGCCTGGGCCGGGCAGGTATTGACGCAGGCGGGCGTGGCGTCGCGGTCGACGCCGGGCTTGAGTCCCTTGGCCAGCCCGGCGTCGATGCGCTCGGCGCAGAAGTTGCACTTCTCGGTGGTGCCCGGCTGGTGCTTGTAGAGCTTCTTTCCGGCCTCCTCAAAGGGCGTGGGGCCGCTTTCGGGGAAGAAACCCTTGGCCTTGTCCTTGGAGAGGAAGGTGCGGTTCTGGTAGGGGCAGGCGATAACGCAGTAGCGGCAGCCGACGCACTTGTCCTGGTCGATGGCGATGATGCCGTCGGGGCGCTGGTAGGTGGCCCCGGTGGGGCAGACCTCCACGCAGGGGGCGTCCTGGCACTGGTTGCAGCGCAGCGAATAGGTGGCCACCGCCGGCTTGTCGCCGCCGGTCTCCAGCGCCATCAGCCGCGGCCAGTTCATGCCTTCGGGCAGGAAGTGCTCGATGCGGCAGGCGGCGATACAGGCGTAGCACCGCACGCATTTTGATAAATCTACAACCATTCCCCATCTCATAATGATTACCTCTGACGTATATTATATCGTATTGCGGAGGATATGTCAATATTATCATAGCAAAACGTAACAATAAAAGCAATACCCTGTGCAATACATCTTTCAGGAAGCCGTGATGATGGTTGAAATGCATAATGACGGGGCGGCGTTAGCCTCCCGCCGCGATTCATTTCCGCATAAGGAGAGATTTGTTGTATAATTACGCGGAAATTATTTAAAGATATCAGGAGAGAAGAGAATGACACCTAAAGAAGCTATCGTCGGTACCAAGTCGGGCAAGGTCGAAGGGGTCTACCAGGACGGGCTTTACGTATTCAAGGGCATCCCTTACGCGGCGCCGCCGGTGGGCGAGCTCCGCTGGCAGCCGCCCCGGCCGCCGGAGCCCTGGGAAGGGGTGCGCCCGGCCCGGGAGTACGGGACCATCGCCCCGCAGAACCCGATTGTAGGCGGCCTGATAGCCGAGGGCGAAGAGCCCCAGGCGGAGGACTGCCTCTTCCTCAATATCTTCACGCCGGGCCTGGACGATGCCCGCCGCCCGGTGCTGTTCTGGATTCACGGCGGGGCCTTTACCATCGGCTCGGGCTCTTCGCCGATGTACGATAACGCCTCCCTGGCCAAGCGCGGCGATTGCGTCCTGGTGACTGTCAACTACCGGCTGGGCATGCTGGGTTTCCTGCGCCTCAGGGACATCACCGGCGGGGCCATCCCGGCCACCGGCAACGAGGGCCTGCTCGACCAAATTGCCGCCCTTAAATGGGTGCGGGATAATATCGCTGCCTTCGGCGGCGACCCCGGCAATATCACTGTCTTCGGCGAGTCGGCCGGGGCGATGAGCATTGGCTGCCTCACGGCCATACCGGCGGCCAGGGGGCTCTTTCACAAGGCGATACTGGAGAGCGGCGCCGGAGGCACGGTAATAACCGTGGATGACGCCAATGCCACCGCGGCGCGGTTCCTGGAAGTAATCGGTATCCGGGGCGATGATGCCGCTGCCCTGCGGGCTCTTGAGCCGGCGCAGCTGCTGGAGGCCGAGAGAAAATTGCAGAGCCTGATGGCGCGGCCCGGCGAGGCGATAATTATCACGGTGACGGTTCCCGTCGTTGACGGGGATATTATACCGGACGTGCCCAATCAGGTCGCCCGCAAGGGCCAGGGCACCAGCCTGCCGGTGCTGGTCGGCACCAATCTCCACGAGTGGAACCTCTTCGGGCTGATGCGCCCGGATGCCAAGGGCCTCGACCGGGCCGGGGTGCTGAAAATAATGGAGACGTTCCTGCCGGCGGAGGCCGCGCCGGGGCTGGTGGCGGCCTACGAGCCGGCCCGTCAGGAGAGGGGCGAGGACAACGCCCCGTTCGAGGTGCTCTCGGCCATCCTCACCGACGCCATGTTCCGCATGCCCGCCATCGAGTACCTCGAGGCGCAGCGCGACCAGGGCCAGCCGGTCTATAGCTACCTCTTTACCTGGAAGTCCCCGGCGATGGGAGGCGTCCTGGGCGCCTGCCACGCGCTGGAGACAGGCTTTGTCTTCGGCAGCTACGACCCCGCTTTCCAGGGCGGCGGGCCTGCGGCGGACAAACTGTCGCGGTGCATCCAGGAGGCCTGGATTAACTTCGCCAGGAACGGCGATCCCAGCGGTAAGGAAATCGGCGCCTGGCCGGTTTACGGGAAAGAACGCCGTACGATGCGGCTGGACAAGGAATGCAAGGTCGCCGAGGCCCCCTACGATGCCGAACGCCGGGCCTGGGAAAAGGTCGATCTGATTTATTATCCCCTGCCTTAGCGGTCGACTTAGACCGGCGCTATTTCTTATAGTAGCCGTATTCCCTGACGGCGGCCATCATCGCCTGCAGGTTTTCCAGCTTGGGATTATCGGCGATGGTGCCGGCGGAGAGGATGAAGCCGCCGCCCTTGCCGCAGGTCTCGATGAGCTTACGGCAGTATTCCTTGACCTCGGCGGGCTGGCCGGTGACAATCATCGAAGACGGCACGTTGCCCTGGAGGCAGCATTTTTTACCCAGTATCTCCTTGGCCCGGGTCATGTCGGTGCGGTCGAAGTACCAGGTGACCGCCCCCTTGGGGAAATGGTCGACGTGCTCGAGGCGGGTATTGTAGCTGCCCTCGGCGAAGAGGGTCTGGATGAGCCCCTCCTCGATGAGGGCGTTCATGACCTTTTTCAGCGAAGGCCAGTAGAAGGTGTCGAACTGCTTCTGCGACATCCAGCCGTCGGCGCCCTTGTGCAGGGGGTACATGACCATCGTCATGTTGGCGATGTTGGGCGATTTCAGTATCGTGTTGATGGTCAGGTCGGCCACCACGTCGAGGACCTTGAGGAGCGTATCCGGGCGGCGGAACATGTCCTGCATGATGCCCGTGGTGCCGCGCAGGGTATCCCCGACGGTATCGAAGGGGGCCTTGGCGAAGCCGCCCCCCATGAAACCGGCGCCCATGGCGCTGCCGCCGCCCTGCATCATCACCTGCATCATCTTCTGGAATTCCTTGCCGGCGTCCAGCAGCTTCTGGAGCATCTCCTGCACCGGCGGCATGGCCAGCGGCATGAACTGCAGGACGTGGACGTTCTCGGTTATGTTGGTGAAGGGCTGGAACATACCCATCGGCCCCAGCGCCCCGAAGGCGCGCGGCATATAGGTGCGCATCCAGAAATCGGTGGGGTCGCGGAGGAGGTCGTCGTACTCCTCGGGCTTCATGTACTCGCCCTCGATAAACTGCCAGCTGGTGCCCGTCTCCGATATGCCGTGCCCCGGCCAGGCGTAAAGCTTGTAGTCCAGGAGTTCCAGGACGCGGCCCGGTATGGTAAACGAATAGGCCTGATATTCCAGCTCCTCGCCGTATTTCTCGTTGAACTTGGCGTTGGCCTCCATGGCCTTGGCGTAGTCGTACATGGCCTCGCGGGAGGTGACGCCGTACATATTGAGGGGCAGGTTGCCCACCGGCAGGTTGACCGGCACGCGGTCGGGCTCCTCGATGTTATACACGTCGATGAGGCGCTTCGTCCGGGTCTGGAAGGCCTCTTTGGCCTTCTCGCTGGGAAACGGCGTGCCTTCGGCGCCGAGCCATTTCTGCAGCCGCCGGGCGCGTTTCTCCGCCGGGGTCAATTCCGTCCATTGCTTTTCCATAAAACTCTACTCCTGTTGATAAGTAATTGAAGCCGGTGGCGTCTCCCCGGAGGTGGTGGGGAAACAGATGCGTTCTTACGGATTATACCAATGTGGCCGGAAGATTACAAAGGATGCGATTCCCGGCCCGACGGCAGGACAGGCGCGACTAGTGCAGGGAGGAAGCCGAGGCCAGCAGCCGGCGGGTATAGTCGTGTTCCGGGGCGGCCACGATGCGGCTGGAAGGGCCCGCCTCGACGATTTTCCCGTCCAGCATCACAGCGATACGGTCACTCACCTTGCGGGCGGCGGCGATGTCGTGGG
>DAOUEH010000144.1:0-7336 GCA_034430635.1 Dehalococcoidales bacterium
CAGGAGGTAGACGCCGCGCTGGTGGAGGAATACCGCCCGGACGTGCTCGTCGCCGCCGCCGGCGGGGCCCACGCCAGGCTTACCATACCCGGCAGCGACCGGGGCAACGTCCTGGATAGCGCCGCGCTGCACCGGCGGCTCAAGGGCTGGGTGAAGTGGCTGGGGCCGGCCATTATGGCCCGGCTCACCCGGCTCTGGATGCCCGTCGGCAAGAGGGTCGCCATCATCGGCGGGGACATCGCCGGCTGCGAGCTGGCGGAGTTTCTCGTCAAGCGGGGGCGCATCGTTACCATTGTCGAAACAGCGGCGGAGCTGGGTGAGGGCATGACCAGGGACGATTTCCTGCGCTTCGTACCCTGGCTGGAAAAGAAGGGCTCCGTCTGGTACGCCGGGGCCACCTGCCGCGAGATAACCGACCAGGGCCTCGTCATTACCACGCAGGACGGCGAGGAGAAGACCCTGGCGGTGGATACGATAATATCCGCCCTGCCCTTCCTGCCGAACACCGAAGTCATCAAGGGCCTGGGAGGCAAGGCCAAAGAGACCTACGCCGTCGGCAGCTGCGCCAGTCCCGGCCTCATCGTCAACGCCATCGCCGACGGGGCGCGCCTCGGCTTTAAGCTTTAATTACCGCCGCAAGATACAGCGACCCCGGAGGGCCGGTAAGATTATAGCTTCTTGACCATCTTGGCCAGCTCGTCGCGGTTGAAGGCGCGAAGTGTCGTCGTCCTGACGCTGCCGCCCATGCCCACCTTCATGAGGAAGTCCATAATGGCTTCATCATTCGGGGCCTCAAAAATGGCCACGTAGTCGTATTCCCCCATGACGGTGTAGAAGCCCACCATATTGCCGCCCATCGCCTTGATATCCTGGGTGCTTTTCTCGATGCGCTGTGGCGCATCTTTCATGCTCTGGAGCCCCTCATCGGTGAGTTTCGCCAGGACAATGTACGTCTGCATATAATATCCCTCCTGATAGCAGTTAATCCTCGCGAGAGGTATTATAATCTTCTGCAAACCAGGTTACAAGGCCTTTTCCCCCCGCAGCAGGCCGCGCAGCCTCACCCAGAGGCTGTTGGCACTGTCCAGCTGCTTCTCCCGCACGCCGGTCTCGCCGTAGCGGACGCGGCTGTAGAGCTCGGTGATACTTTTTATCGGCCCCCGGCCCTCGGGCACGGCCCTCCCCAGTCTCCCGGCATACTCGCTGGCCGTCTCCTGGCGGCGGCGCGCCGTGCCGGCGCGGGCGGCCTCCCACTGCATACGGCGGTATATCTCCCGGACGTCCAGCCGCCCGTCGGCATCGTCGAAGCGGTACGCGGCCGGGGCCGCCTGCCGCCGGCGGAACATCCCGCCGAACCTCCCGAAAAACTGCCGCAGGTCGTCGCGGAGGGTGCCGGCGCTCCAGAGCGACTCGTGGATTTCCTCGATATCCTCCTGCCCCCGCCGGGTGCGAATGCGGGAGATGGCCTTGACCAGGATGAAGATAACCAAGGCCACGATTACGGTAATCACCAGCCACTTGAGCACCTCCGTGGCTATCGGCGGCACTATCCCCGTGGTCACTTCCTGCCCCTCGAAGCCTTCCGGCGGCTCTAAGGAGGTTGCCTCGCCTCGGCTTATCCACTGCGTAAAGAGATTCCACAGTTCGAATATCCATTCTAAAATGTATTCCAGGGGTATGATGATATAGTCGACTATCCTGCCGAAGAAGTCGAGCACGGCCCTGACCCCGTTCCCCAATGTTGCGAAGAAATCCGCCGAGAAGATGCTGGCCACCCCGAACCCCGCCACTATCATCCCGCCGACGACGCCCAGCATCATCGGCAGCCAGCGCCAGGCCGATGTCCGGCCGACCTCCTCCTTAGGCATGGAGCGGCGCATCAGGTAGAGGTGGCAGAGGGCCACCGATATCAGCCCGAAGAAGAAGAACGCCATGACCTGAAGGCCGACGACGGCCCCCGGCCCGCTGGCCGTATCCGCCCCGGCATCGAGGCGCCAGAAGATAATCAGCAGGACCAGCGCCACCACGCCGAACAGGAAAGAGCGGTAGATGCTTTTAAAATAGGCGGTGGTACTCCCCAGGACAATGCCCCGCCACCACAGGTAGACCAGCACCGGCAGCGCCAGGGCGATGGTGTGACCGCGGGAAAGGGTCTCCCCGAGGAGGTTGCCGACGTGGACGAACCACTCCCCGCTGAGGAAGGCATAGCCGTCGGCGTACTCGTAGCCCAGCACCAGCAGGACGACCAGCACTCCGCCGCCGATGATGGCGCCGCGGACATAGCGCAGCCGCCAGGGGGACTTGAGGAGGAGCCGGGTCGCCAGCAGGGAGACCGCCAGCACCAAGACGACGGTGCCCAGGCCCAGCACCGGCCTTGACTCGGCAAAGTTGGACCAGCCCCCCGCCCAGACCAGCCAGGGATAGACCCAGAAGGTCTCCATGAGAATGACCGACAGCGGGTAGAAGAACCCGGCCAGCCAGTCGAACCCCTTGATTCGCTGCATCATGCCCATTGAATAATTATCTCTCTACACTTTCTTGAGGCCGATTTCCTGCACGGCCTCCCAGGCGACGTCGTCGTTGATATGGTAAACAGGCAGGTCGCCGGAGCTTACCGGCGGCGCCTCGCCGCCCACCTTGACCAGCGCCACGCTGCGTCCCAGCCTCTTCAGGTCGGTGAGCAGCGCCACCAGGTCGTCGCTGGCGTGGGCCGAGATGACCAGCAGAGTGCTGCCCCAGGGTATGGCGCTGACTTCCCGCCGGATATAGCGGGCCGCCGGCATGGCCTCTATCTGGTGCAGCTGGGCCAGCGCCTTGAGGATATGCTCCAGCTGCGCCGGGTGCTGCCCCGAGGGCACCCGCACCATGCCTTCCGAGAAGCGCGTCTGCTGGTTGACGTTGAGGCCGACGCGGAAACCCGCCTCCAGGGCGTGCCGCGCGATGGACGCCGCGGCGATAATGCCCAGCTCCTGCAGCTGCGAGATACTCCCCCAGAGGGGCGCCCGGACGGTGCGTACATCCAGGAAGATGCTGATATCGACGGTGGTCGTCGGCTCGTAGACGCGGGTCTGGAGCTTGCCCAGCCGGGCGGTGCTCTTCCAGTGAATCCGCTTCAGGCTGTCGCCGGGTTGGTAGTCCCGCACGCCGGCGGTAAGCACCGGGTCCTGGAAGAGGTGGCTCCTGAGGCGGATATCGCCGAAGAGCTGCCGGGAGGGGATGCCCAGCGCCTCCAGCTCGACCAGCCGGGGGTAGACCAGGAGATAGTCCGTCTGGTTAATCCACATGTCGCGGCGGAAGAAGCCGAAAAGGTCGCCGGAGCTGATGTGCGTGGGGCCGAAAGCGAAACAGCCCCGATGGTCGCATTTCATGGGGAAGCGGCGCCGGACGCGGTGGTACATGCTGAGGGGGAAGATGTTGGTGAGGGTAACGCGCTCTTCGTTGGAACGCCCCGTCTTGCCCTTGAGGAGGGTCACCCGCTCCGGCAGCTCGTCCTGAATCTGTATCCAGGGGAGGGGCAGGGGCTTGCGGTTGGCGACCTCCACCTCGTAGACGATTTCCTCGCCGAAGAAGACCTGGGTATGGCTCAGGTGGTGCCGGTACTCGATGCGGCTCAGGCAGTAGCGGTTCCAGAGGCGGGCTACCCCGCCGGTGAGCAGGAAGAGCAGGGCGACCAGGGCCAGCGTTACCTGCTGCAGGGCCAGGCTGACAATGAAGATAAGACCGGCGATGAGCAGCCAGGCGTCGCCCCGCATCGCCTAGTCTTCCCCGGCGACGGCCGCTTCTTCCACGGGCACGGCCACGGAGTCGATTATCTCCGCCAGCGTCTCCCCGGCCTTGTAGCCGCGGAGGCGGCTCTCCGATTTGGGGATAATGCGGTGCACCAGGACGGGCGCTACCAGGTGTTTTACGTCGTCCGGGGTGACGAAGCCGCGCCCCCTGATGGCGGCCAGGGCCTGGGCGGCGTTATAGAGGGCCAGCATCGCCCGGGGGCTGGCCCCCAGCTCCACGGCCTCGTGGGAGCGGGTGGCGTGAATGAGGCGGATGATATAGTCCTCCACGTCGGCGGCGACGTGCACCTCGCGGCAGGACCGCTGCATATCTAATAATTCCGCGGCGGCGACCACGGATTTCAGCGTCTCCAGGGGGTCTTCTTTACGGAAGCGGGCCAGGATGAGCCGGTCGTCGGCGGCGCTGGGGTAGCCCAGCTGCACCTTGAGGAGGAAGCGGTCGAGCTGGGCCTCGGGGAGGGGAAACGTCCCCTCCAGCTCGATGGGGTTCTGCGTGGCCATCACCAGGAAGGGACGGGGCAGGGGTTTCGTCTCCCCCTCGGCGGTGACCTGGCGCTCCTGCATGGCCTCCAGCAGGGCCGACTGCGTCCTGGGCGTGGCCCGGTTGATTTCGTCGGCCAGCACCACCTGGGCCATTACCGGCCCGGGGCGGAACTCGAAGTCCGACGTTTTCTGGTTGAAGATATAGGTGCCGGTAATATCGGAGGGGAGTAAATCGGGCGTGCACTGTATGCGCCGAAAGGTGCAGCCCAGCGAGCGCGCCAGGGACTTGGCCAGGACGGTCTTGCCCAGTCCCGGCACGTCCTCCAGCAGTATATGCCCCTCGCAGAGCAGGGCGACGATGGTCAGCTCGACCACCTCGCCCTTGCCGACGATAACACGCTCGACGTTGGCTTTAACTTTAGCCGCGGCCGCGGCTATCCGGCGGACTTGGGTATCTTTCATGGTAAATACGATTCTCCCGCCTTAATTATACCAGCTTGACCGGCATATCGCTAACCGTTAGTTCCGCCGGAAGGCGGGGAAACCGGCCCCGCATCGTACTCGTCCTCGATGCTGCCCACCATCTGCTCCAGGATATCCTCCAGGGTGACCAGCCCGGCTACCTCGCCTTCTTTATCAAGGACGACGGCCTGGTGCAGCCGCTGCGACTTGAAGTCGCGTAGCTGCCTGTCTATTTTCCGGTCGGCGGGGATAAAATAGCCCGGCCTGATGACGCGGCGCAGGGCGCCCAGCCGGCGGCTCCCCGTCCTGCCCAGCAGGTCTTTGGCGTGGATGAAGCCGATGATTTCTCCGCTACCCCGGCGTACCGGAAAGCGGGAGTAACCGGAGCGGTGGATTTTCCTCAGGGCCTGGTCGATAGTATCTTCCGAGCTCAACATGGTCATACGGCGGCGGGGAACCATGATATCGCCCACGGCCTTATCGTTCAGCGTAAACACCCGGGAGAGCATCTGTTTCTCGCCGTCGGTGATGGCGCCCTCTTCCCAGCCGATATCGATGAGCGTCCTGACCTCGGCCTCGGTGACCAGCGGCCGCTTGACCTTGGCGATATCGATGCCGGTGAGTAGCAGGAGTTTTTGCGCAATATAGGTCAACACGAAGACAACCGGCTGGAAGACCACCATGATGACCCTGAGGGCCGGGGCGACCAGTATCGAGATGCGGTCGCTGCGGTATTTGGCGTAGACCTTGGGGATAATATCGCCGAAGATCAGAATAATCACCGTCAGTGCCACGGTGACGTAGATAATCCCGGCGTCCCCCCACAGCGAGATGGCGATGGCCGTGGCAATGGCCGACATGGCGATATTCACCAGGTTATTGCCCAGCAGAATCGTCCCGATGAGCTTCTCCGGCTTATCCAGAATGGCCTCGGCGATGTGTACCCGCTTCGGGTACTGCCCTTCAAGCTGGCGCAGGCGAATGCGGCTGACGGCCATGAGCGCCGTCTCCGAGCCAGCGAAAAAGGCGGAGCAGAACAGGAGCACCAGCAGCAATATTAAATACGGAGTGATGGTTATACCTTCCATAATAACCTCCCGCCGGATAAAGGGGCTTTATCCAACTATTATTTGCTATGGCAGGGTTCATGTCAAAGCCGCCCCAAAGTACATAAAAATGTAACCGCCACGCCGTTGCAAACCCCCCGACACTATGGGATATCTGTTCCCACCCAGGCCGCCCTCTGCATCCTCGGCTTAGCCCGTAGTCCGTCCGCCCCTTTACCTCCCGCTGTAAAAAGGAGAAAGACATACTCCCAACCCACCGGGAGGGAGGGTAAATCACTTTGGAGATAAGCCGTAAATGCTCTGGGGCGGGCGGGGGAGTAATCCGCCGGGAGGGCGGAGCCCCTCTTTTTTTATTATTCCCGCAGCAGGCTGCGGGCGATGGTGAGGCGCATTATCTCCGAGGTGCCCTCGTAAATCTCGGTGACCTTGGCGTCGCGGAAATACCGCTCCACGGGGTAGTCTCTGGTATAGCCGTAGCCGCCGTGAATCTGGAGGGCCTTATCCGTGACGAAGCTGCAGGCCTCCGAGGCGAAGACCTTGGCTTGAGCCGCCTCCTTGATGTAGGGCCGGCCCCGGTCGTGGAGAAAGGCGGCGCGGTGGGTGAGCAGGCGGGCGGCGTCAATCTGGGTGGACATATCGGCCAGCATCCACTGTATGGCCTGAAAATCGGCGATGGCCTGCCCGAACTGCCGGCGCTCTCTGGCATAGCTCAGGGCCGCCTCGAAGGCCGCCCGGGAAATCCCCACCGTCTCGGCGCCCACCGTCACCCGGCTCACGTCCAGGGCGTCCAGGGCGATTCTAAGCCCCTGCCCTTCCTCGCCGAGGCGGGCCTCCGCGGGGACGAAGCAGTCCTCGAAGACAAGCTCGACGGTCTCGCAGCCGTGCATCCCCATCTTGGCGACGGGCTTACCGACGCTGAGACCGGGGGTATCTTTATCCATGACGAAGGCGGTGATGCCCTTCTGGCGGAGGGACTTATCCACCGTGGCGAAGACCAGCACCGTCCCCGCCGTCGCCCCCAGGGAGATGAACTGCTTGTTGCCGTTGAGGACATAGCCGTCCTGCTGCCGCTTGGCCGTGGTCGCCAGGCCGGACGGGTCGCTGCCGGCGTCGGCCTCGGTGAGGGCGAAGCAGATAAGCTTCTCGCCGCTGGCCTGGGGCGGCAGGAATTTCGCCTTCTGCACCTCCGTCCCGTAGTCCGTAATGGCGGCGGCGCCCAGCGAGAGGCTGACGCGCAGGAAGTTATCGATAGCGGCCGAGGCCCGAGCCAGCTCCTCGACGGCGAGGCACAGCTCGATGAGCCCCTGGCCGCCGCCGCCGTATTTCTCCGGGATGGTCAGCCCGAAGAGGCCCAGCCCGGCCATCTTTTTCAGCTCTTCGGCGGGGTGGGCGTCGGTCTCGTCCAGGCGGGCCGCCACCGGCGCTATCTCGCGCTCGGCGAAATCCCGCAGCGTGTCCCGCAGCAGCTTCTGTCCCTCGGTCAGTTCAAAGTCCATCTTTACCCCTATCCTTTCTTTTATCCAGGTCGGCGGCCAG
>DAOUEH010000145.1:0-4374 GCA_034430635.1 Dehalococcoidales bacterium
GCTAGCGCCCCTCTCCGCAGGCTACTCCCCTTATTAACACGGGGCGTTTAAGAGGGGCTTCGCCCCTCTTTTATTTAGTTCCCCCTCTCCAAACACAAAGATAAAGGGGTATGATAGCAGTCCAGTTTGGAGAGGGGGATAAAGGGGGTGAGGTAAGTAAAATCAGGCGGGGTGGAATAACTCCTTTTTGACATGGCGCCCCCCCAAAGCCTATAATAGACCTGATTTTACCCCGGTAAGGAACTGACCTTGGCCAAGAAAGAAGAAGAGGCAGCGACCCAGGATAACGTGTCGGCGGAGGTGGCGCGACTCGCCAAGCGCCTCGACGCCCTCGATAATCGCCTGGACAACATCGACTCGATTGTTTCGGCCGTCGCCGAAAGGGTCATGCAGCAGCCCATCACCTTCAGCATCACCTGCTCCAAGTGTGGCCAGCGTATGGAAGTGGCCCTCATCGGGAAAGAGAAGCCCACCAGGTAATCACCGCCAGCCGAGAGGCCTTTGCTGTGTCCCATCAGCCGAGCCCCCCAGCCAGATTCCCCCACCCCATTACCTGCTTTATCTCAGCGCAGGGCATACCCGCAACCCTATCTCCTGTATACGACCGGAATAGGACGAGGCCGCGATGACCCAGCTGATTATCATCATCGTCTACTTTATGGCCATGCTGGTCATCGGGGTGGTCAGCCGCCGCCGGGCCAGGCGCGCCGACGACTTCTTCGTAGCGGGGCGCCGGGGCTCGACGCTGTTCGTCACCGGCTCCCTGCTGGCCACCATCATCGGCGGCTCGGCCACGGTGGGCATGGCCGGGCTGGGTTTCCAGCGCGGGCTCACCGGGGCCTGGTGGCTGCTGGTGGGGAGTGCCGGGCTCATCGTTCTCGGCGTGTTTTTAGCTAAAAAAGTCCGCCAGTACGCCCTCTATACCCTCCCCGAGCTTATCGAAAGGCAGTACGGCCGGCGCATGGCCCTGGCCTCGTCGGGGCTCATCGTCATCGCCTGGGTCGGTGTCATCGCCGCCCAGATTATCGCCGCCGGCAGTATCATGGGCATCCTCGGCCTGGGCAGCCCGGAGGTCTGGATGGTGGTCTTTTCGGCTGTCTTTATCGCCTATACCGTCCTCGGCGGGCAGTATTCCGTCCTCCGCACCGATTTCTTCCAGACGATAATCATCTTCGGCGGCATCTTCGCGGGGCTGGGGCTCCTGCTCTCGCGCCTGGGGGGGCTACCCGGCCTGTATAGCTCTCTGCCGGCGGATATGTTCGCCTTCCCGGTTAGCGCCCGGTTCGGCGGGGGCGACCTTACCTCTCTGCTGCTGGTGGTCGGCCTGACCTACGTGGTGGGGCCGGACATGTACTCGCGGCTCTTCTGCGCCCGTGACGACGGGACGGCCAGGGCCTCGACCTTCTGGGCGGCGGGGCTGATGATACCGGCCGCCCTGGCCATTACCCTCATCGGCATGGGGGCCGCCGTGCTCTTCCCGGATATCGCCGCCGGGCAGGCCCTGCCGACGGTCATCAACGAGATATTCTCACCCTTCGTCGGCGGCATCGTCCTGGCGGCGCTGCTCTGCGCCGTGATGTCCTCGGCGGACACCACCCTGCTCTCGGCCAGCACCATCCTGGCCGTGGATGTCATCGGGGGGTGGCGCGGCGCGCCCGACCGCGAGCGCAGCCTGCCCCGCTCCCGCTGGCTGATTATCGGCCTGGGCATTGTCTCGCTGGTAGTGGCGCTGCTCCTCAACGACATCATCAGCGCCCTCATCTTCGCCTACACTATCTATACCTGCGGGGTAATCCTGCCGGTGCTGGCCGGGTTCTTCAAGGACAGGCTCAGGGTGACCGCTAACGGGGCGCTGGCGGCCCTGGTCGGAGGGGGCGGACTGGGGCTGGCCAGCAAGCTGGCGGACGTGCCATACCTCGACCTGGGGGCCCTGGGCCTGAGCGCGGTACTCCTCTTCCTGGTGAGTTTTATCGATAGACGTATGCGGCGGCCTAGCGGCCCAGCCAGCCCTGCCCCCTGATAAGGCCGCGCACGTAGGCCGCCTGCCCGATGTGCTGGTAGCAGTCGTTGATATTGCCGATGAGGCGCAGGTATACCGGCGACGTGGTGCCGGGACGCGCCGAGTTCTCGAAGAGCTGGTCGAGCTCCAGCTCCGTTAGCTCCTTGAGATATTTCACCGAGGCCGCCATCACGGCGTAGTGATAGGCCAGCAGCGTTCGGGCGTCGGGGGCGCGGAATTTCCCCACCTCCTCGAAGCTGTGCCCCACGCCGGTATCGTCGGGGTCGGCGGGGCGGTTGAAACGGGCGTGCCAGCCGTCCTTAATCCACAACTGCTCTCCCGCCATCACGTCCCCCACCGTCCTGTCCAGGCTGCGGGTGGCGTGCCAGAGCAGCCAGCCGACGGTATTGGCGTCCGGGGCAGGCCTTTTATGGAGGTCTTCTGTCGTCAGCCCATTGAGGATATTCTCGAACTCCTTGGACAACCGCAAATACGTCTCCACAAGCAACTGCTGCCATTTCATCGCCGTTTCACCCCCGTTTGGATGGTCATATCATACAACATTTTTCAGGCCGTTAAAACCGGTTTTTAACCACCCCGCCCCTTTCTGAGTTATCTATTCCCACCCAGGCCACCCTCGTCATCCACGGCTTAGCCCGTATATGCCGCCCCTTTACCCCCCACCAAAATCAGGAGAACACAAGCATCCCTTAACTACATCCTAAAGGGTGTTTAAGAGGGGCGTCAGCCCCTTCTTTCCATCCGGGTGTTTAAGAGGGACGCCAGCCCCTCTTTTTTTTATTTCCCCTTTCCCCTGTGGGAAGGGGGATTAAGGGGGATGGGGGATTTAGAAAAAAGTGAATTGCACCCGTAGCTGGGGGCTGATATAATTAACTCGTGGCAAGCGACGAAAAACTGGAGATAATGCGCCATTCGGCCGCCCACGTCATGGCCGAGGCGGTGCTGGCCCTCTTCCCGGAGGCCAAGTTCGGCATCGGCCCGGCCATCGAGGACGGCTTCTACTACGACTTCGACCTGCCGCGCCCGCTCACGCCGGAAGACCTGCCCGTTATCGAGGCCAAGATGAGGGAAATCGTCAAGGCCGACCTCCCCTTCACCCACCGCGAGATTACCAAGGCCGAGGCCAGGAAGCTCTTCGCCGGCCAGCCCTACAAGCTGGAGCTGCTGGAGGAAATCCCCGACGACAGGGTAGGCGTCTACGAGCAGGGCGGCTTCACCGACCTCTGCCGCGGGCCGCACCTGGCCTCCACCGGCCAGATTAAGGCCTTCCGGCTGGTCAACACCGCCGGGGCCTACTGGCGGGGCAGCGAGCGTAACAACATGCTGCAGCGCATCTACGGGCTGGCCTTCGAGAATGAGAAGGAACTGGAGGCGCACCTCGCCCTGGTGGAGGAGGCCAAGCGGCGCGACCACCGCCGGCTGGGTAAAGAGCTCGACCTCTTCCTCACACCGGAGGAAATCGGCGGCGGGCTGGTCATCTACACGCCCAAGGGCGGGCGCATCCGCACCACCATCGAGGACTTCTGGCGGCAGGAGCACTTCGCCAACGGCTACGAGCTCCTCTACACGCCCCACATCGGCCTGAGCAAGCTCTGGGAGGTAAGCGGCCACCTGGACCACTATAAAGAGAACATGTACGCCCCCATCACCATCGACGAGCAGGAATACTACCTCAAGCCGATGAACTGCCCCTTCCACATGCTCGCCTATAAATCGCGCACGCGCTCCTACCGCGACCTGCCCCTGCGCTGGGCCGAGCTGGGCACCGTCTACCGCTACGAGCGTTCCGGCGTGCTGCTGGGACTGATGCGGGTGCGCGGCTTCACCCAGGACGACGCCCATATCATCTGCACGCCGGAGCAGATGAACGCAGAGATTGCCGAGGTATTGCGTTTCTCGCTCTATATGCTCAAGACCTTCGGGTTCGATAAGTACAAGGTCTACCTCTCCACCCGCCCCGCCGATTCCATCGGCGAGGAAAGCCGGTGGGAGGACGCCCAGGCCGCCCTGCACCGCGTCATCGAGGCAAGCGGCCTGCCCTTCGAGGTGGACGAGGGCGGCGGGGCCTTCTACGGCCCCAAAATCGATATTAAAATAGAAGACGCCCTGGGGCGCGAGTGGCAGGCCACCACCATCCAGTTCGATTTCACCCTGCCGGAGCGCTTCGACATGACCTATATCGGCCCCGACGGCCGGGAGCACCGCCCCTACATGATACACCGCGCCCTGCTCGGCGCCTGGGAGCGTTTCTTCGGGCTGCTGATTGAGCATTACGCCGGGGCCTTCCCCGTCTGGCTGGCGCCGGTGCAGGTGAAGGTCATCCCCGTGGCCGACCGCCACAACGACCACGCCGC
>DAOUEH010000146.1:0-10075 GCA_034430635.1 Dehalococcoidales bacterium
CTGGATATCGAGTCCCCCGCCGGTAAGGAAATATTTCTCAAGCTCGCCGGGACGGCCACCTTCGTCATCGAGTCCTTCCCGCCGGGCTACCTGGACGGCCTGGGCCTGGGCTACGACGCCCTGAGCCGCCTCGATAAGGGCATCATCGTCGTCTCCATCACGCCCTACGGGCAGACCGGCCCCTACCGCGACTACAAGGACTCGGATATCGTCGTCATGGGCCTCAGCGGCACGCTCTACCAGACCGGCGAGTCGGACGGGCCGCCGGTGCACATCAGCCTGCCGCAGGCCTGCCTCCACGCCGGGGCGGACGCCGCCGTCGGGGCGATGATTGCCTATCACCACCGCCAGGCCACCGGCGAGGGGCAGCACGTGGACTGCTCCATGCAGCAGAGCGCCGCCTGGTTCCAGGCCAACGCCGTCCCCACCTGGGAGCTGAGCGGGGTCATCCTCAAGCGCGCCGGGGCCTTTCGCGCCGGCATGAGCGCCGGTACCGCCCAGCGGCAGGTCTGGCCGTGCCGGGACGGCTACGTCTTCTTCAACGTCATCGGCGGGCGGACGGGGGCCAAGACACTGAGTTCCCTGGTAGCCTGGATGGACGAGGAGGGGCTGGCCACCGATTTCCTCCTCAACATGGACTGGGACAATTTCGATATGTTCACCGTCACCAAAGACGTTATAGATAAAATCTCCCAGCCGGTGGGCGAGTTCTTCCGCCGCCATACCCGCCAGGAGCTGCTCAAGGGGGCGGTGCCGCGGGGGGTCTCCATCGGGCCGCTATCGTCCATGGCCGATTTGCTCGACGACGAGTGCCTCAAAGCCCGCGACTACTGGAAGGAGGTCGACCACCCCGAGCTGGGCACCACCGTCACCTACCCCCGGCAGTTCGCCAAATCGTCGGAGGTTGACCTCTCCACGCGCTTCCGGGCGCCCCTCATCGGGGAGCATAATGAAGAGGTCTACGAAGAGCTTGGTATCAAAGAAGTGGAAATACAGGTATTAAAACGGGACGGAATCATCTGAAAATGAGCGCCGAAAAGGAATTAGAGAAGCGGGAAGGCGTCTTCAGCGGGCTGACGATACTGGCCTTCTGCTGGGCGGTGGTCGGGCCGCTGACGATGAAGTTCTTCGCCGACCACGGGGCCACCGTCATCCGCGTGGAGACGGCCAAACGCCCCTGCACCATGCGGACTTCGGCGCCCTATAAGGACAATCAGCCCGGCCTCAATCGCGGCGGCTATTTCAACTACTTCAACGCCAATATTCTGAGCCTCTCGCTGAATATGAACCGGCCGGAGGGCATCGAAATCGCCAAGAGGCTGGTCAAGACCTGCGATGTGGTCATGGAGAACTACACGCCCGGCGTCATCGAAAAGTGGGGCCTCGGCTACGAGGACTTGAAGAAAATCCGGCCGGACGTCATCATGCTGCGGCAGAGCGGCTACGGCTCGTCGGGCCCCTACTCTCAGCTGCCCGCCTTCGGCATGGTGCTGGTGCCCATCGCCGGGCTGCCCAACTTCATCGGCTGGCCGGGCAAGGAGCCGCTGCCGGTGGGGGTCTCGGCCTATACGGACTGCATCAGCCCGCGCTTCGCTACGGCGGCGCTCATCGCCGCGCTGGACTACCGTAAAAGAACCGGCAAGGGCCAGCTACTCGACTTCTCCCAGTTCGAGACGGCCATCTATTTCATCATGCCCGGCGTGCTGGACTACGTCGCCAATGGGAGGGAGCCGGAGCGCATCGGCAACGCCTCGCCGGACGCCGCCCCCCACGGCGTTTACCCCTGCCGCGGCGACGATCGCTGGTGCACCATCGTGGCAGCTTCCGGCGAAGAATGGCAGACCCTCTGCGGCGAGATGGGCCGGCCGGAGCTGGCCGAAGACGCCCGCTTCAGGACGCTTGAGGCGAGAAAGCGACACGAGGACGAGCTTAACGAATTAATCGGCGCGTGGACGCAAGAACGGACGCCGGAGGAAATCATGAGGCAGCTCCAGGCCGCCGGCGTCGCCGCCGGCATCGTGGCCAATGCCGCCGACTGCCTGGCCGACCCCCAGCTGGCCACGCGCAATATCTACTGGGAGATGGAGCACCCCGAGACGGGCCCCTTTACCCACCTGGGGCAGAGCTTCAAGCTCTCCCGGACGCCCGCCCGGCCCTACTCGCCCAGCCCGCTGCTGGGGGAGCATACCGAGTACGTCTGCACCCGGCTGCTGGGCATGAGCGACGAGGAGTTCGTGGCGCTGATGCAGGCGGGGGTCTTCGAATAGAAACAAGCTGTATGAGGAGGCTAAGATGTTAAAGTTCAAGAAGGCCGGGAAATACGACGACGTTATCTACGAGCGGAGCGGCTACGTCGCCCGCATTACGCTGAACGACCCCGAGACGATGAACACCGGCGTCAAGGACTTCTGGAAGGCGCTGACCGTGGTGGAGGAGGCCGACGATATCAAAGTCCTCATCATCAGGGGGGCGGGGCGGGCGCTGGCCGCCGGGGCCCCCCTCCACGAAGTCGGCTTCGTCTACGGCTGGAAGGAGCCCAAGCCCGGCGAGAAGGCGCCCCGCACCCCCATCCGCCACCGCCTCAAGTTCGACCGCAAGCTCTTCTTCGAGTGCGCCCAGAAGCTCCTCCTCTTCCCCAAGATTACCGTCGTGCAGGCGCACGGCTTCCTGCTGGGGGCCTCGATGGACATGTACCTCCTCTGCGATTTCATCGTCGGCGCCGAGGACTGCAAGTTCGGCGAAATCGAGGTACGCCTGGGCATGCCCAACCTCACCATCACCCCCATCATGATACTGCGCTGCGGCCTGACCAACGCCCTCGACCTCTGCCTCACCGGCCGCATGCTCGACGGCAAGGAGGCCGCCCGCATCGGGCTCATCAACCGGGCCGTCCCCGCCGCCAAGCTGGAGGCGGAGGTCAACCGCTACGCCGAGGGTTTCGCCAGGTTCCCCTTCGACGGCATCGCCATGGGCAAGGTCTCCAAGCAGGTCGTCTACGATAACCTGGGGATTACCACCGGCCTCACCAACCACTTCCTGATGCATACCATGGGCACCAACATCCACTTCGAAGAGGACGAGTTCAACTTCTTCAAGGCGCGCCGCGACATGGGCGTGCGTGACGCCATCCATGCCCGCAATAAGCTCTACGAGCAACTGGACGAGTGATGCGGGCCCGATTGATAACGGGGAGGTAAGCTATGGCTAGTCCTCTGGAAGGTATCAAGGTGCTGGACTTCTCCATCGCCGTGGCGGCCCCCTTCGGCGGGGCGATGCTGGCGGACATGGGGGCGGAGGTCATCAAGGTGGAGCGCGTGCAGGGAGAGGCGCAGCGGCTGGGGCTGCCCGCCGGTATGGACGACGTGCTGGATACCGATGTCTCCGGCGCCGCCGACAAGGCCGACTGGATTGCCTTCAACCGCGGCAAGAAAGACCTGGCCGTGGATATCCGGGCGGAAAAGGGGAAGGAAATCGTCCTCAAGCTGGCCGGGGAGACCGACGTTATTTTGCAGAGCTTTCGCCCCGGCGTGGCCGAGCGGCTGGGCATCGGCTACGAGGCTATATCTAAAATCAACCCGCGCGTCATCTACGCCTCCTTCTACGGCTATGGCGAGACCGGCCCCACCGCCCACCGCGCCGGCGGCGACATGTGGAGCCAAGCCATGTCCGGCATGGTCAGCGTCAACGGCTACCCGGACGGCCCCCCGCAGATGATACCCTTCCCCCTCTGCGACCACGCCGGCGGTATGCTGCTGGCCTACGCCGTGATGACGGCCCTCTTCGTGCGGGAGCGCACCGGCCAGGGGCAGGCCGTCAGCGTCAATAACCTCAACGCGGCCCTCTATCTCCAGTTCAGCGAGTTCGCCAAGTATTTATCCGGCGAGAAGATGCCGCTCAAGACGGGGCGGAGCTACCATATTCCCCCTTTCGGTCCGTTCCGCGCCGCCGACGGCGACGTGCTCACCATCTTCGGCACCGACCCCATGTGGCCGGAGTTCTGCCGGGTGGTGGGCGTGCCGGAGCTGGCCGAAGACCCGCGCTTTGTCAGTGATAAAGTGAGAACGGAAAACCGCGTCGCGATGGAGCGCCTCCTTGATGCGGCCTTCGCCAGGAAGACCCGGGCGGAGTGGCAGCAGCTCTTCCGCGAGGCGCGGATGCGCTGCGACCCCTGCCTAACCTACGAGGAGGTCTGCGCCCACCCGCAGCTTGAAGCCAACGACATAATCTACAAAGAGCGGTATCCCTCCCGCGGCGAGGTGCGCATGCTGGGGGTGCCGGTAAGGCTCAGCCGGACGCCGGGAAGGCCCCAGGGGCCGGCGCCCCGGCTCGGCGAGCATACCGCGGAGATTCTCAAGGGGCTGGGATACAGCCCCAGGGCAATCAGCGCCCTGGAGGCCGAGGGGATCATCAGGACGGCCGGTAAAAAGGCGTGAGAGAGCCTGCGGAAATCAATAATCGGCCAGGATAGTGACCTTGGCTGACTCACTGGTGGTGATGTAGAAGATGAAAGTCCCGGTCTGGCCGGGCGCCAGGTTCAGCATCAGCGCCGGATGAAGGAAGTCTACCCTGTCCAGTATCCCGGTGGCCTTCTTGTAGTACGAGACCAGCGCGTAGAGCCGGCCGATAGTCTGTCCGCTGATGTTGGTTACCTCGCCACGCATCCGGGTGATTTCCCCGTCCTGATACTCGGCGGTAAAGGTTACCGAGAACCGGTTATCGCTGGTGTAGAGATTGGTGGACTGCAGCGCCTGATACTGCCGGTAAAGGTCATTGTACTTGCTGTCGGCCCCGGCCAGCTCGGTCCTCAGGGCGTCGTTCTCCCGCTGGAGGCTCTGGTAGGTGGCCTGTATCGCGGCCAGGTCGGCCAGGGCCGTCGTCAACTGGGTCTGGAGCAGGGTATTGCTCTGCTGCAGGCTGTCGTAGTTGGCCTGGACGGTCGCCAGCGACACATTGACCGCCGCCAGATTCAGCCGGAGGTCTGCGTTATCCTGCTCCAGGGCGGCATAAAGCGTCTGCAGTTCCAGGAGCGAGGCCGTGGTTGCCGAGAGCTGGGAGTTGAGGGCTGTCTGGTCTTCCTCCAGCAGGGCGTATTCTTCCTGTGCCTGGGTTAGCTCGCCGGTTACCGCCGCCAGCTGTGTCTGGAGATCTTCCACCTGCTGGTTCCCGCCGGTATCGGCCAGCCGGGTGCCGCCCCAGGTGGCCAGCGCCAGGACGCCCAGGATGACGATTACCGCGATGGTGATATTCCTCCGGCTCATGCTCATGTCGGGCCTCCACTCGGCTGATAAAACCTGCTTAACGCTATTCTACCACATCCGTTCCACCCCGTGGTATACCCTGAAAATCGTGTTCTAGAAGTGAGTTACAGAATATGCTCTGGAATATAACTACAGAATGGCTACCCTGTAGCTGGCCCGGAAACCGGGCTATGATGAAAAATAGCGTTTCAGCCGTCCTGGCGGCGGCGAGAGGGGTGGCCAATCTTGGTTCATGCACCTGGCGCCGGAAAAATAGAAAAGCAGCAGTCCTTGCCCGCCTCGGGACGGGGCAGGCGCGTCGGCCTGATGGTGCTCTGGACCCTGGCGGTGCTGATATTCGGCGTCGGCGATATCCTCACCACGGCGGCCAACATCGGTCTCGGCGGGACGGAGGGTAATGCCATCGTCCTGGCCATGATGGAGATAACCGGCGGGAGCATCTGGGCGTTGACGCTGGTCAAGGGCGCCCTGCTCAGCGGGCTCTTCCTGCTCTCCTACCTGGGGCTGGGCCGCCACGCCTGGATAGTACCGGCGGTGCTCATCTGCGCCGGGACCTACCTGCTCCTCTACAATATGGCCTCGCTGGCGATATTCTTCTAGGCATTGGCCGGCGTAAGGGTCTCCACCCAGCGGTTGCTACAGGTTTTCCCCAAACGTTTACATGTTATTTAGAAAATCCACGGGTATTTTTAGGCTTTGTTTCTCGCCCCGGCTTTACGCTGAATCCGGAAGAAAGCGGGAGATAGTCCAGGATGAGAAACACGGCTTACCTGCCGGAAGGCGTACGCCGGGCGAGATACCCGGGTGCGGTTCATAAAGAGTCGACGGGCCATCAAAGGCTGGTCAGGCGGGACCTGCTCTGGATACCGGCGCTGCTCATATTCGGGCTCGGCGATATCCTCACCACCCAGCTGGCCCTGTCGCTGGGGGCCGAGGAGCATAATACCCTGGTCAGGTTTCTCATCGATGGCCCCTGGGGTCTCTGGGCCTTCTGTATCGTCAAGGCCGCCATCCTGGTGCCGCTGGCCCTGGTATCCCTCTCGCTCCAGGTCAGGCACCGCTGGCTCGTACCCAGCTTCCTGTGCTGCGTGGGGATATGCCTGCTGGGAGGCAATATCTCGGTCATTTTAGGCCTCATTTAGCCCCCCTTATAGCAGGGCCGCCAGCACGGCGATATTGGGTATCAACAGCAGGGCGGCCGCCACGGATACCACCGCCGGGATAATCCAGGCACGCTTCCCCATTTTGATATACGATAGCAGTATAAAACTGCCCAGAGTTAAAACCTTGAAGGCTGCCAGCGGCCAGATGCTGCCCCCGGCCAGGCTCATCAGGTAGCTGGCCAGGGGATTGACCTCCACCGCCCCCAGCCCGAGGGCCCAGGCCGTCGTAAAGAGGTCGACCGCCCCGAAGAGCAGTACGGCCAGCACCCACAGTAGGCCCAGGCCAACCCTGACCTTGCCGGTGCCGGACGGGACATGTCCGACCGCCACCAGCGGGGTGTTCGGGCGGGTTACGCCTACGTAAGGGTTAATATATCTCATTTCGGCTCCTTATAGTTCTCCCACCTTCAGCTTAGGGGAGCCGCCTCACAGGGCTGTCACAAAAATAGGTAAAAATGTGGAAGAATTATGAAAACGCCAGCCTGGCGGGTTATTGACAAACACAATATATTGTGGTAAGTTATAAACCTCGACACTACAGAATGTGGAGTTTGGCCTTGAACTGTCCCTACTGCGGCTACCATGATTCCAGGGTGATTGACTCGCGCGATGTCAACGAGGGCATCCGGCGGCGGCGCCAGTGCCTTTCCTGCGAGGCGCGCTTCACCACCTACGAGCGTTTGCAGCCGGCCAGCCTCTTCGTGATTAAGAAAGACCGCCGCCGCGAGGAGTTCGACCGGGACAAGCTGCTGACGGGCATCCGCCACGCCTGCGAGAAGCGGCCGCTCGCCGGCGACGCCGTGGAAAGGCTCGTCGACGAAATCGAAGCCGAGCTTTACCGGCTGGGCGGGACGGAGGTGGCCAGCGCCACCATCGGCGATATGGTCATGGCCCGGCTCAAGAAGCTTGACCACATCGCCTATATCCGCTTCGCCAGCGTCTACCGCGAGTTCGCCGATATCACCATGCTCAAGGAGGCGGTGGATACCTTGGCCGACCACGCCACGGTAAACTCCGCCGACCAGCTGCCCCTCATCCCCCCGGAGGAAATAAGAGCGGTGACCAATACTGCCCGGAAGGTGCGATGATGAGTACGGGTAATCAAGCCGGGCACCGCGCGGGAAGCCCCGTCGACCGCAGCCAGGTGGCCCGCATCGTCTTCTCCAGCGCCGAATCGATGGGCATCCGCGACCGCCGCCTGGTGGAGCGGCTGACCACTCAGGTCATCGAGCGCCTGGAAAAGGCCCAGGCGCGGTACCTGCCGACCCTGCCGGGCATGGAAGACCTGGTGGATAAAAGTGCCCGCCGCGCCCGGAGACTCCCCACCGAGGCCGAAATCGAGGCCATGGTGATGGAGGTATTAAACGCCGAAAAACCGGCCCAAAAAGAGGAACCAGTTCGGGAAGAGGAACCGGCTCAAAAAAAAGAGGAGAGCGAAGCCAAGATGGAAAGCGATGTTGAGGCAAGACCCGCCCCGGAGACCGTATCCGCCGCCGACCTGACCGAGACGGCCATTGAAGTGCTCAAAAGGCGCTATCTCAAGAAGGACAAGCAGGGCAAGTCTATCGAGACGCCGGAGGAGATGTTCCGCCGTGTGGCCCGGGCCGTGGCCGCTGCGGAGCGTAACTACGACCCCCAGGCCGACGTCAGGGCCACCGAGGACGAGTTCTACCACCTCATGGCCAACCTGGAGTTCCTCCCCAACTCCCCCACGCTGATGAACGCCGGCCGGGAGATGGGGCAGCTTTCCGCCTGCTTCGTCCTCCCCGTCGAGGACTCGATGGAGTCCATCTTCGACGCCGTCAAGTACACCGCCCTTCTTCACAAGAGCGGCGGCGGCACCGGCTTCTCCTTCTCGCGCCTGCGGCCGGAGAACGACATGGTCGGCTCCACCGGCGGCGTCGCCAGCGGCCCCGTCTCCTTCATGCGGGCATTTGACACCGTAACCGATGTCACCAAGCAGGGGGGCACGCGGCGGGGGGCCAACATGGGCATCCTCAACGTCGACCACCCCGACATTGAGAATTTCATTGCCGCTAAGGAGAAAATGACTGATTTGACCAACTTCAATATCTCCGTAGCCCTCACGGAGGAGTTCATGGAGGCGGTCAAAGCGGGGGAGGAATACGATCTCATCAACCCGCGTACTAAAGAGTCCGCCGGTAAAAAGAATGCCGGGAAGATCTTCGACAAGATAGTCGACATGGCCTGGCGCACCGGCGACCCCGGCATCGTCTTCATCGACCGCATTAACGAAAGCAATCCCACCCCCCACCTGGGTAAAATCGAGAGCACCAACCCCTGCGGCGAGCAGCCGCTGCTGCCCTACGAGTCGTGCAACCTGGCCTCCATCAACCTGGCTAAAATGGTCATCCGCAAGGGTGACACCTGCGAAATCGACCGCGCCAAGCTGGCGAAAACGGTGCGGGCGGGGGTGCGCTTCCTCGATGATGTCATCGACGTCAACCGGTTCCCCCTGCCGCAAATCGACGAGATGACGCGGAAGACCCGCAAGATCGGCCTGGGCATCATGGGCTTCGCCGATTTGCTCGTCTGCCTCGGCGTGCCCTATAACTCCGACGAGGCCCTCAAAATTGCCTCCGATATCATGCAACTCATCAACGACGAGGCCACCCGGGCCTCGGCGGCCCTGGCCGAGGAGCGCGGCGTCTTCCCGGCCTACGAGGGTAGCATCTACGATAAAGCTGGCGGTCCCCGGCTGCGCAACGCCACCCGCACCACCATCGCCCCCACCGGCACCCTCTCTATGATTGCCGGCTGCTCCTCCGGCATCGAGCCGCTCTTCGCCCTGAGCTATACCAAGACCGTCCTCGACGGCACCCCCTTCGTGGAGGTGAACCCCTATTTCGAGGCGGCGGCCCGCGACGGCGGCTTTTATTCGGAAAAGCTCATGAAGAAGCTGGCCGAGGGGGCGCACCTGGCCGATATTAAAGAGGTGCCCGATGAAATCAAGCGCGTCTTCGTCACCGCCCACGAGATTACCCCCCGGTGGCACGTGCGCATGCAGGCCGCCTTCCAGCGCTCCACCGATAACGCCGTCTCCAAGACCATCAACTTCCCCCACGAGGCCACCCGCCAGGACGTCGCCGACGCCTACATGCTGGCCTACGACGAGGGACTCAAGGGCATCACCATCTACCGCGACCGCTCCCGCGATACCCAGGTACTCACCACCGGCAAGAAGGCCAGGGCCGAGGAGACCCCCAAAAAGCTGACCCCCCGCAAGCGCGCCAAGACGACCCGGGGCGTCACCGAGTGCGTCAATACCGGCTGCGGCCACCTCTACGTGACGGTCAACTCCGACGATAAAGGGATATTCGAGGTGTTCCTCCTGCTCGGCAAGGCCGGCGGCTGCTCGGCGGCCCAGCTGGAGTCCATCGGGCGGCTCATCTCCCTCTGCCTGAGGGCGGGGGTTGACGTGGGCGATGTGGTGAAACACCTGCGCGGCATCCGCTGCCCCTCGCTCGCCTGGGAGGATGGCAAGTCCATCCTCTCCTGCGCCGACGCCATCGCCAGCGTGCTGGAGAAGCACGTGAATAGCGACGACAAGCCCAAGCTGGAGGACTACGGGCTGGCCAAGGGTATGGCCGGCCAGTGTCCCGAGTGCTCCAACCTGCTCGTCTACCAGGAGGG
>DAOUEH010000147.1:0-7679 GCA_034430635.1 Dehalococcoidales bacterium
AAAATGCCTTGACTCTCACGTCACGTTAGACTTTATACTGGAAACAGACTACGGGATTTAGCAAGTGACAAATGATATTTAGAATCGGAGATTTTTCCAGGCTTTGCCGCGTCACCGTCAGGACATTGCGGTACTACGATGAAATAGGTCTGCTTAATCCGGCGAGGGTAGACCAATTCACCGGTTACCGCTATTATTCGGTTGACCAGTTGCCCAAGCTGAATCGCATCGCCATGCTGAAAGGCATCGGGCTGTCGCTCGATGACATCAACAGGCTGTTGCACGACGGTATGCCGGTGGAGCATATCAGACAATTATTGCAGGTCAAGCAGACTGAAATACAGGAGCGTTTAAATCAGGATAGCGGGAGGCTGCGCCAGGTAGAAATGTGGCTGGACAAAATAGGCAAGGAAGGTATAATGCCGACCGATATATACATACAGAGAAAAGAAATACCCAGATTAAGGGTGATTAGTAAACGTGAAACAGGGACTTACGAACATACCCCCAATAAACTGAAGGATGAGCTTATGTGGCAAATCAATCAGCCGGGGAACCAGGAGTGCGTGAAGGTCACCGGCCCGGTAATGATGCTCTGTCATGATGAAGAGTATAAAGAGAAAGACGCCGATATTGAAATGGCCGTGCCGATATCCGGGGATATATCAATAAGCGAACCTTTAATAAAGCTCAAAACCCTGCCAAAATGCAGGGTTGTTTCGGCAATCCATAAGGGCTCGTACTACAATATCGATAAGGCTTACGCTCAAATATTCGAATATGCCGAGGGGCAGAATCTTAAACTTATCACGCCGCTCCGTGAATTATATCTAAGCAGTCCGGAAGAAGTACCCGAAGATGAATTATTGACAGAAATACAATGCCCTTTCCATGAATTGAAGTCATAGAAACCCCCGAAGGGTACTAATTCGCGCCAGTTACCCCGGGCTTTATCACCATGCTTCCCATACCGTAAGGTTTAGAGTGAACGCATGAAAAAGGAAAACTATACCGAGCGCCTCGGTACCGCGCCGCTGGCCAGATTGCTGGTAGCATTAAGCCTGCCCGGCATCGCCGCCACGGTGACGTCGAGCCTCTATAACGTCGTGGATACCTTCTGGGTGGCCCGGCTGGGTCACGAGGCCATCGCCGCCCTGACGATAGTCTTCCCCTATCAGATACTCTTCATTGCGGTGGGGGTGGGCACCGGCGTCGGCGTGGGGGCGCTCGTCTCGCGGCGCTTCGGGGAGAATAACCTGGAGGCCACCAACCACGCCGCCGGCCAGATATTCTTCTTGAGCGTCTTGTGGGGCATTATCTTCATAGTGGCGGCCGTCTTCTTCCACCGGGAAATCCTCACCGCCTTCGGCGCCACGCCGGACATCATGGAATACAGTACACAGTACCTGGTGATTACGGCCTACGGGGCGCCGCAGATGGTCTTCGCCCTGGTGGCCTCCCACCTTATCCGCGGCTCCGGCGACGCCGTGAAGCCGATGATTATGATGATTTCCGCCAGCGTTCTCAATATCGTCCTGGACCCGCTGATGATTCTGGGCATTGGCCCCTTCCCGGAGATGGGCATCCGCGGGGCGGCCCTGGCCACCGTCATCGCCCAGTCCTTCGGGGCGGCGCTGGGCCTTTTCTACTTCCTGACCCGTAGAACAGCCTTCCGGATAAGGCCCCATCACCTCCGCCCGGACATACCCCTCCTGCGCGACATCTACCGCGTCGGCACGCCCTCGACGGTGCTGGAGTTCACCGAGAGCCTCAGCTTCGTCCTCTTCAATAACGTGGTCTCCGCCTTCGGCTCGGTGGCCATCGCCGCCGTCGGTCTGGTCATGCGCATCTCCGACCTGGCCTTCATGCCCATCATCGGCGTCTCCCACGGGCTGCTGCCCATCGTCGGCTATAACTTCGGCTCCGGCGACTACCGGCGGCTCTGGCGGGCGGTAAGGCTGGCCGCCACGGGCATCGCCTTGCTGCTGGCCCTGGCCACCGTCTTCGTCGAAATCCTGGCCCCCCAGATTATCGGTATCTTCAGCGACGATGCCGAGCTGCTGGCGGTGACCATCCCCTCGATGCGCATCATGCTGGCCACGCTGGTGTTCCTGGGGCCGAACATCATGTTTATCACCGCCTTTCAGGGGCTCTCCCGGGGCGGCCTGGCCCTGCTGCTCTCGCTGCTGCGCCAGTTCATCCTCTTCATCCCCCTGCTCTACCTGCTGTCCTACCTCTTCGGGCTTAACGGGGTGTGGTGGTCGCTGCCGGCCTCGGACACCCTGGGCTTTATCTTGACCATGGGCTTCGTCCAGTGGTTGTACCGGGGTCACCAGCGGGAGGGGAGATTTTCCGGCGCGGCGCCGGGGGGGACGGCAGGCGGGGCCTAAGCGGGCGTGGTCTCGGCGCTCTTTTTCAGTGTGAACAGCATCTTGCGCTCCATGACGAAGCTGATGGGGTCGGTAAAGATACGCCAGGCGATGAAGTTCACCGGCGACCGGTTATAATCCAGCCGCGAGCGGACGATGAGCCGGGTGGTATCCCGTCCCGTTTCGTCGAGGTAGAAGGCCCAGGAGCTGTTGACGTACTGGGCCGGCATCCCGCCGCCAAGCTCGAACCCGGCCTTCGTCTCCAGGTCTACCCGGGTAAGAAAGACCAGCGATACGGGGGCCTCCATCGCCACCACGGTCAGGGGCAGGATGCGCTGATGCATCCAGATTTTATCGCCCACCGCGAGATTCTGCAGCTCGGGGATAATCCGGCGGGCGGTATGGCCGTCGGCGAAATCGGCGGCCCCGGCGGCGGCCTCCAGCAGGTCGTAGCTGTACCAGCCGCCGCGCTCCAGCCCTATCTGCAGCAGCCACGGCCAGATACGCGCCGCGGCCGCCTTCACCGTAATGGCCCGCGTCGCGGCGGCCCTGGGGTGTGGGACAAGCTCGTCACCGGGCCGGCGGCGGCCGGCCTCCGCGTCGGTGGCGCCCCAGCGGCGGTACCAGCCGGTGAGCAGGGGGTTGAGGGCCACGGTGGCGGCGATGAAAAAGGCCCCCGCGGAGGCCCCGATAAAATCTGACAGCCCGGGACGATACCCGGCCATTCTAATCTCCTTCCGGCCCGGCGTAACTACCGCCCGCGCAGGATAATCGCCAGCCGCTCGGTGGTGTTCTGCCAGCCGCCCATTATCTTCAGCTGGGTCTTCAGCTCGTCGGGGTCCTGGACGTAGCCCCGCGCCAGCTCCTGCAGGTGCTTCCAGTAAGCGGCCAGCTTTTCCAGCGGGGCCGGGACGGCCCCCAGGGCGCTGGCGTCCCCGTTTTCCAGGGCCCGCTCCAGCGCCTCCAGGGCCGCCAGCCAGTCCTCGACCGGGGCCCCGGCCACCTTGCGGAAGTTGGAGAATATCCACTTGCGCTCGAACAGGGGGCGCTTTTTCCAGGCGGCGGACTGCTCGAAGAGGATGCCGCGGGCGCGCTTGCAGAGCGCCAGGGCCTCCGCCAGCTGCTCTTCGGTCAGGTCGAAATCGACCTTTGGCTTCGCCTTCACCGGCCCCGCCGACCCGATACCGGCCGCGGCCAGGGCCTGCCGTGAGGTTATCTCCTGGCCGTGAAAGCCCTGCGCCAGGGCGATGGCAGCGGCAAACCCGGCCCCGGCGGCCTCCACGGTAATGGCCGCCGCCTCGTTCATGGCGATAAATTCCTCCGGGGTCTTATCGTAGAAGGGGGCCAGCTTCATTACGGCCTCTTCCAGGCCCGGCGTCGGGGCCTGCCCCGGCCCGATGGTAAAGGCGAAAACGCCCGTCCCCTCCACCTCGGCGGCCAGCGTCTCGCCCAGCTCCGCCTGCGCCCGCTTGAAGACCTCGTAGCCGGCCATGTAGGCCCCGCCGAAAGAGGAAACGCAGGCGAAGACGCCGTAGTCCCGCTCCAGCATATCGGGCAGAAAGGCCCGTGCCAGCAGGAAAGGCCCGCGCAGGTTGACACGGTAGCTGCTATCGATTGCCTCCGGCGTCAGGTCTTTGACGGTCCCCATCGGGGCGACGGTGGCGTTATTGAGGACGATATCCACCTTTTCGCAGGCCTTCAGGGCCTTCTCGCGCAGGCGCTTGACGCCCTTCTCATCGCCGACGTCGGTCTGGATGAAGATGGCCCTGCCGGCGCCCATCTCGGCATTGATGGCCGCTTCCGCGGCCTCGCCGGTGCTTTTATCGATTTCGGCGATAATGACGCGGGCGCCCAGCCAGGCCAGGGCCCGCGCCGCCTCCAGGCCTATGCCCCGCCCCGCCCCGGTCACCACGGCCACCTCGCCCGCCAGGGCATCCTGCTCCAGGCTGCCGGTGCCGATTAGCAGCGTCTCCTTTTCCTGATTTTCCCCGTTCATCGTTCGCGCCCTTCGCTATCCCGCGTCTGGGGTGATTTTACTATATTAAACAGTCTTCTGGCATTATCCGTCGTGGCGGCGGCCAACTTCGCCTCTTCGGCCCCTTTCAGGGCCGCCGCCCCCTTTAGCGAGCGGCGGACGTCCGCCGGGCTGGCGGTGAACTCGTGGTCGCTGCCCCGCCCGTAGACCACCGGGCAGTCCGTCTCCAGGAGCAGGCGCTCCAGCGTCGTCTCTCGCACCGCCCGCCGGTGCTCCTCGTGGTACTCCACCGCCGGCGTCACCGAGATATAATAGCCCCTCTCCCCGATTTCCCGCAAGACCGAGGAGGTGCCCGTGTACCAGTGGAAGACGGCTTTTTCCAGCCCCGCCGCGACAACGGCGTCCAGGGCGTCCCGCCAGGCGTAGCGGGAGTGGATGAGGGCAGGCAGGTTGTTTGCTCGCGCTATCTCCAGTATCCCCGCCAGGACGCGCTTCTGCAGGTCTTTCTCGGCCCCGGCCCGCACGCGCTTGTGGTAGTCCAGCCCCACCTCCCCGATGGCGACGGCACCAGCGGCATGGTCGGCGATAAATACCAGGTTGGCCTCGATATCCGCCTCCCGGATAAACCAGGGGTGCCAGCCCAGCGCCGGGAAGACGAAGCCCGGATACGACCCGGCCAGCTCCAGGACCTTTTGATTGGAGGCCATGCCCTGACCGACGGCGATAATGGCCGCCACCCCGGCCTCCCTGGCGGCGTTCAGGGCCGGCTCCAGGTCTTCTATCTCGTCGAGGTGGGCATGGGTATCGATAAGCTGATACATCTTACTTGGCCGGCCGGAACACCGCCGACGGTTTCTCCTGGAAGGGGTGCGTCCGCAGCACCAGCGAGAAGAGGAAGGGATAGTTGGCCTGGAGGTGCTGCACGTAGTCCAGCCACTCGCTGGCCAGGTGGTCGTACATGCGCTCGATGTCCACCGCCAGGTGCTCCAGGTCTTCCTCCGGTAGGTCTTTCAGCGACGCCCTGGCCCCCAGCTCCTCGTCGAGGTGGGTGGTCGCCCAGAGCAGGTCGGTGAAGCGGTCGTGCTCCAGGAGGTTGGGGTTCTCCAGCAGCGTCAGCAGGTACATCCGCTTCCCGGCCAACGATTTCTTGAGCCCTTCCAGGTCGATGCGGTGGATGTCTACGTCGGCCTTGAGGTGATAGGCGTATTCCGACGCCCGCTTGAAATCTTTGACCGTCCAGTCTTTGGTGACGTTGAGGTTACGCGAAATTTCCTCGCGGTTCTGGAAGTACTCGATGAGCTCCGCCAGCAGGCGGTTGCCGATCTCGCTGAAGAAGGCCCCGATGACCATGTTGAGCTTGTAGAGCATGGCCTGTTTCTCGCGGCGGGACAGGATGCGCTCAATGACGATGACCACGATGAAGACCTCCAGCGGCAGGAAGGCGAAATCGCCCAGCAGGTAGATGAAGATGTGGTGCGGGTCGTGGAAGATGAGGAAATGTATGTAGTAGAACAGCGCCGAGGCCGCCAGGAAGAAGGCGGTCACCAGGATAAATATCTTATAGCCTTTCACCATTTACCCCCGGTACAATTACACTCCGCCATTATAGTATCACATCCGGGACGCCGTTATAACCTCCGCCGTGTGGGACTTCATCGCTTTGTGCTATAATGCTCTATCCGGCAGGATATTATATCAAATGAGGAGAAAAAGATGACCAAGTCAATCATTATCATCGGCGGGGGGCTTACCGGGCTGGCTACCGGCTGTTACGGGCGGATGAACGGCTATAAAACGTCTATCTTCGAGATGCATAAAATTGCCGGGGGTGTCTGCACCGCCTGGAAGCGCCAGGGCTACACCATTGACGGGGCGATGAACTGGCTGGTTGGCACCAATCCTAAAAACAGCTTTTATAAATTCTGGGAAGAGCTGGGGGCGGCGCCGGGCTGGAAAATCTATAACCATGACCTGTATGCCATCTTCGAAGACAAAGACGGTAAGGCCCTTAACATTTATTGCGATGCCGACCGTTTTGAGCAGTATTTGCTGGAATTAGCCCCGGAAGACAAGGATGTTATCCAGGAGCTTACTCAAGGGCTACGGTCTTTCTCACGTACGGACATGCCTACGGAAAAACCCGCCGAATTGAACAATTTATGGGATAAAATCAAGACGGTAAAAATGCTCCCCGCGATGATGCTCATGAGGAAATGGATGAAGATATCCACCGGGGACTTTGTCCGACGCTTCAAGAATCCCTATCTGCGCCAGATGCTATCACTCGCTTTCGGCGGCGACGCATGGCCCATGATGCTCATTCTGTGGATGTTAGGCTATCAGCACGGCAAAACGGCCGGCTACGTCATCGGCGGCGCCCTCGAACTCGTCCGCTTTCTTGAAGAACGCTACCGCGCCCTCGGCGGAGAAATTACCTTGAAAGCCAGAGTCGCCAGGATACTGGTGGAAAACGATAAAGCCGTCGGCATCCGGCTGGCCGACGGTACGGAACACCGGGCCGATTGGGTCGTCTCGGCGGCCGACGGGCGCACCACCATATTTGATATGCTCGAAGGAAAATACGTCGATGATGCTATAAAGAATCGATATGATAATCCCAAGCTCTTTTCGCCGCTGGTACACGTCGGTCTGGGGGTAGCCGGAAAATACGAAGGATTGCCGACTAACCTCGGCGGGTACAGCCTCCCCCTGGAGAAACCCATTACCGTCGCCGGCAAGGAACACCACCGGCTGGCGGTGCTTAACTACAGCTTCGACCCCACCCTGGCACCGAAAGGTAAAACCGTGCTCAAAGTCCAGTTCGATACCGATTACGACTACTGGGAGAAGCTCTATCAGGAGCCGGAGCGTTATAAAGCGGAGAAGGAACGGATTGCCGACGATGTCATTGACCGGCTTGACAGGCGCTTCCCCGGCCTGGCCAAACAGGTGGAGATGCGTGACGTGGCCACTCCCATGACCTGGGTGCGTTACACCGGCAACTGGCGGGGCAGCTACGAGGGGTGGATGTTCAGCGCCGAGTCTTTTACTTCATCCATGCGCAAGACCCTGCCCGGACTGGACAATTTTTACATGGCGGGGCAGTGGGTCAATCCGGGCGGCGGCATGCCCACGGCCGCCATGTCCGGCAATCATACCATACAGCTCATCTGCAAGCAGGACGGCCGGAAGTTCGTCACCACCAAGCCGTGACGCCGCTTGCGCCCGGCACCTGATCACCATCTAGCGACGCGAGAACCGCTGCAATCGTACGGCTTGACATATAGGTGTATACTTATGTCTGGGGTCGGCACAAATTTACCCTTCACCACCTG
>DAOUEH010000148.1:0-9769 GCA_034430635.1 Dehalococcoidales bacterium
GTCCAACTTCCAAGGACAATTCGAATTTGTTAGGATTGGTGTACGTTTTTTGCTGTCGTATAAACGTTTAGCAACCAAATGATGCTTTGTTCCATGAGAACGCCCTTTTTCGTTGTCTCTAGCATATACACCTTTACTATGATGAATTAGGCAACCACAAATTCGGCATTTATCGTTCTCCATTTCAAACCTCCATTACACCCCCTCCACCTCTCTCATTAACGCCGTAAGAAAATCTTTCTCCGCCACCACGGCCACCTTAACCCCCTTCTTAAAAATCACGCCCTTGCCCTTGCCGCAGGCGATGCCCACGTCGGCGTCACGGGCCTCGCCGGGGCCGTTGACCACGCAGCCCATGACGGCCACCTTGATGGGCCGGGTAATCTTCATTAATCTGGCCTCGACCTCTTGCGCCAATTTTACCACGTCCGCCTCGGCCCGGCCACAGGTGGGGCAGCTGACCAGGACGGGGCCGTGCTCTCTCATGTCGAGGCTCTTGAGAATCTCGTAACCGGCGGCGACCTCCTCGCGGGGGTGGGCGGTGAGCGAGACGCGGATGGTATCGCCCAGGCCCAGCCAGAGGAGCGTGCCGATGCCCACCGAGCTGCGGATGACGCCGGTGCGGGGCGGGCCCGCCTCGGTGATGCCGATGTGCAGGGGGTAAGGCATTTTAGCTGCGATAGATTGATAGGCCGCGATAGTGGTGGGCACGTCGAAGGCCTTGAGGGAGACCTTGATTAAATCGAAATCCAGGCTCTCCAGCAGTTTTATCTGCTCCAGCGCTGCGGCGACCATCCTTTCCGCGACGGTGAGCGCGGGGTTAGCGGTGGGGGGCAGGCTCCCGGCGTTGAGGCCGATACGGATGGGCACTCCCCTTTCCTTAGCGGCCAGGGCCACCTTTTTGACCTTGTCCGCCGCGCCGATGTTGCCGGGGTTGAGGCGCAGGCCGTCGATACCGGCCTCAATGGCCGCCAGGGCCAGGCGATAGTCGAAGTGAATATCGGCCACCAGCGGTAACTTGGTGCTCTTTTTTATGTCAACCAGTGCCGCGGCGGCCTCCCGGTCGGGCACGGCCAGACGCACCAGCTCGCCGCCGCACGCCTCGATTTCCTTTATCTGAGCGATGGTGGCCTCAACGTCGCGGGTATCGGTCTTGGTCATCGTCTGCACGACCACCGGCGCCCCGCCGCCGATGGTGACCCCGCCGATATTAATGGCCTGACTGATTCTTCGTTTATTCATCCCAGCAGACTCCCCCCGCTTATCCAGCGGGCAATATCCTGGTAGGTAATGAGCACCATCAGGCCCAGCAGGATGATGAAGCCGACGGAGTGGAAGATGCCCTCGACCTTGGGCGAGACGCGCTTGCCGCGCCGCAGCCACTCGATGAGGACGAAGAGAATCCGGCCGCCGTCCAGGGCGGGGAAGGGTATCATCTGCGTTACGGCGATGGCGATGCTGATGACGGCCGCCAGCTCCAGCACCGGCGAGATGCCGGTCCGGGCGACCTCCCCGGTTATCTGCACGATGCCCACCGGCCCGGCCGGCACGAACGGCACCGTGCCCAGAATCATGCCGATGATGCCGTTCTTATAGAGGCCGAGCGTCTCGATGCAGTTCCTGGCCCCCACGCCGAAGGCCGGGAAGAAGGAGTAGCTCTCCGATACGATTTCCCGGTCCTGCGTCAGCGAAGACGTGCCGATGATACTGCCTTCCGGGGTGGGACGCCAGGGCACGGTGAGGCGGATGTCTTCGGCGGTGGCGTCGGCGTGCTCCACGGAGATGGTGACCTCCCCGCCCAGGTTGAGCATGAGGTAGCGGCCGAACTCGCCCCCGTTGCGTATCTCGTGGCCGTTGACCGCCAGGATGGTATCCCCCGGCTCGATGCCGGCCATCTCCGCCGCGGAGCCGGCGTAGACCTCCTGCACCTCCACATGACCCACGGCGATATCGTGCGGCACCATGTAGGCCACCGCCAGCAGGATGAAGGGCAGGACTAGATTCATGATGATGCCCCCGGCCAGGACGAGCAGCCTGACGAGGTAGCCCCGGGAGGCCAGCGAGCGCGGGGCGTCGGGGTCGACCTCGCCGGATATCTTGTTGAAGCCGCCGAAGGGTATCCAGTTGATGGAGTAAATCGTATCGCCGAACTTCCTGCCGTAGATACGCGGCGGGAAGCCGATGCCGAACTCCTCCACCCAGACACCGCAGGACTTGGCGGCGATGAAGTGCCCCAGCTCGTGGACGATGATGAGCACCGAGAGGACGATGACGCCGTAGACGATGGTGAGTATCATCCGGCGTCCCCCGCGACGAGTTTCAAGGCTATCTCCCGCGCTGCCTGCTCCGCCGCCAAGATTTGCTCCAGGGTGGGGTGCAAGGTGTTTTGATGGCTTTCCAGCACCCCCTCGATGATGGCGGCGATATCCGTAAACCGGATACGCCCCTCAAGGAACGCCTCGACCGCCACCTCGTCAGCGGCGGACAGCGCCGCCGGGCAGGTGCCGCCGGCCTTGCCCGCCTCTATGCCCAGCCGCAGGCAGGGAAATCGCTCTAAATCAGGCGGCTCGAAGGCAAGGTCGCCGAAATTTGCCCAGTCCAGGGCGGGTAATCTGTCATTGGCGAGACGCTCCGGGTATGTCAGGGCGTACTGGATGGGCAGGCGCATGTCGGGGCGCCCCAGCTGGGCCTTGACCGAGCCGTCGGCGAACTCCACCATAGAGTGCACGATGCTGGGCGGGTGCACCAGCACTTTTATATTTTCCACCGGCACGCCGAAGAGCCAGCGCGCCTCGATGACCTCCAGCCCCTTGTTCATCAGGGTAGCCGAGTCGACGGTTACCTTCTTCCCCATCCGCCAGGAGGGGTGGGCCAGCGCCTGGGCAGGCGTCACGGCGGCCATCCGCTCTGGTGTGAACGTGCGGAAAGGCCCGCCGGAGGCCGTCAGGATGATGCGGCGCGGCGGTCCGGTCTCACCGGCCAGGCACTGGAAGACGGCGCTGTGCTCGCTGTCCACCGGGATAATGCGGGCATTATTTTTAGCCGCTGCGGCCATGATAATCTCGCCGGCGGCCACCAGCGACTCCTTGTTGGCCAGGGCGACCCGCTTGCCCGCCCCGACCGCCGCCAGTGTGGCGCCTAGGCCCGCCGTCCCCGAGGTGGCCGCGACGACGGTATCCACCTCCGGGTGGCTGGCCATTTCCTCCAGCGAGATAAGCCGGCATCCCAGCGAGTTCAGCTTATCGCGGATGTCTTTACTGGTATCGCTAGAATACACGTAAGCTGGCTTGAACTCGTTGACCTGTTTGAGGAGCAATGCCGTGTTCCGCCCGGCCGCCAGCGCCGCCACCCGGAAACGCCCCGGCAGGGCGCGCACCACGTCCAGGGTCTGCGTGCCAATGGAGCCGGTGGCGCCCAGCACCGCCAGGCTCTTAACGGTGTCTGCCATTACGCTTTTATGATACTACAAAAGCGGTGCCGAAGCTACGATGCTACCCCCTACTCCCCACCCCATCTGAGTTATCTATTCCCACCCAAACCACCCTCGGCCATTCGTGGCTTAGCCCGGAGATACCGCCCCTTTACCCCCCACCCCAGACTTTGGGAGAAAAAAGTCCCCCTTTCTGGGCGGGGCGGGGTAACAAACCAGCGGGTAACAGAAAAATGCCCCGGGGCGGGCCGGGTGGGAAAGAAAAACACCGTGGGGCGGGGAGGATGATTTGCCCAAGCGGGTGTTTAAGAGGGGCGCAGCCCCTCTTTAAAACAAATTTCCCCCTCTCCAAACAAAGAATAAACGGTTTACTCTAATGCCCAGTTTGGAGAGGGGGACACAGGGGGTGAGGCTAAAAAAGCCAGGCGAGAAAGAAAATCTACAAGGGGCGGGTGTCAAGTCTTTGGTGTATAATGGTGAGGATAAATCCGGGAGCGTCGAGGAGGTAGCATGAACCAGTCCCCTGGCATGGGCAAGAGGGTGATACTAGGCATCGGCGATGACTTTCACCTCAGGCTCGGCAAGGACCACATCGCCTACGCCGGTATGCCGGCCGAGGATGTCTACAGTATCGTCCAGAAGAAGGGCAGCGGCTACCAGGGCTTCGCCTGGAACCTGTTTTTCCCCCGGAGCAGGCAGGATATCACCATCGACGGGGTGAGGGTCTGGGTGGAGAGGGCCACACCGGAGGAAATCGAGCTTAGGGTGGCCTAGGCGGCCACCCTAGATTACAATCTCGGACTTGCGGGGCTGGCCGTCCCGCCGGAAGAGGATGCTCACGATGCCGCCGGGCCGCAGGCCCGCCAGGGCCCGCTCCACATCGGTGGTGCGTTTTACCGCGGCCGAATTCACGGCCGTAATGACGTCCCCGGCCCGGAGGCCGGCCCTTTCGCCGGTCAGCCCCGGGGATACCCCGCCGACGACGGCGCCGCCCCCGGCGGCGTCGGCTATCTTCAGGCCGAAGCGCGGCGGCCCGGGTCGCTTGGCCCCGGCCAGCAGATTCTGCAGGCGCCCGCGGTCGAAGCCGATAATCACCTCGTTATCCACGGTAATCACCGGCACGCCCATCTGGCCGGTAAGCCTTACCATCTCCTGCGCCGCAGCCCGGTCGCGGGACACGTCGTGTTCCGTATAGGCCACGCCCAGGCCGTCGAGAAAGCTCTTGGCCTGATGACAGTAGCCGCAGGTGGGGGTGGTATAAATGGTCACTTGCATCGTCGGTTACCGCCGCGCCTCAGGACTGGTTCTCCTCGTCGACTTTCACTTTGGGGAGCCTGGGGAGCTTGAGCGGGTTATCTTTCCCCTTCAGCTGGTTTACGCCCGGAAAGGCGTTGAGGAACTCCTTCTCCTCGCCGCAGTACTTGCAGACGCCCTGGCTCGTCGGCCCGTTGGCAACCTCGATTACCCAGAAATGGTGGCACTGGTTTTCGGCGGGCTTATCTTCAAGAATATTGTCTTCTTTGGTTCGCGATTTCATCACACACCTCCCCTCGCTACCATTCAGGATAATTCTAAATTATTAAGGAATTATTGTATGCGACTTTTGTCCCACGCGGGACAGCCGGCACGGCGGGCGCGGTAAGGCGCCAGCCAGAAGAATAAGGTGGGATAAAAGTGTGGGGGTAAGGCGAATCAGGCGGAATCCGGTCCTTTTTCGAAGACAATCTCGAAGGGGCAGGAAATAGCATTGTTGGGGCAGACGAGCTCGCAGAGGGTGCACCAGTGGCACTCCTCCACCGCCACAGCGGTGACGACGGCATCGACGATTACCAGGGCCCCGCAGGCGCAAACGCTGACGCAAAGGCCGCAGCCCTGGCATTTATCCCGGTCGATTACTGGCATGTCCTGCATTTTTCCTTCTCCGCACCATTTTGATTTTATCTACGGCCGTCTCCGTTTGTCTGCGACATTTCTCTCACCGCTCCAGGCCCGCCGTCTCCCGCAGGGCCTCCGCATCGGCGATGATGATACGGTTGCGCTCCAGGCGGATGATGCCCCCGTCCTCCAGGCTCTTGAGCGACCTCCCCACCATCTCGCGGGCGGTGCCTATCATCGCCGCCATCTCCTGCTGGGTCAGGCGCGGCCGCTCGCCGGAACCGTCCCCGGCGTGCTCCAGGAGCATCTTGGCGACCCGTCCGGTGACGCGCCGGAAGGAGAAGTCTTCCACCAGCGACAGCAGCTCGCGCACCCGCCGCGACAGGACGTCGATGACATTGGCGGCCAGGGCCGGGCCTTCCTTGAGAAGCCTCTCCAGGTCGGCCTTGTTGATGATGTTGAGGGTGACGGGGCCCATGGCCTCGGCGCTGACGAGATTGGCGCCGCCCCCGGCTACGGGGACGTCGTTGAAGGACTCGCCGGGGCGGATGATGTGGAAAATCTGCTCCTTGCCGTCGGCGGATGTCTTGTAGACCTTGACGACGCCGGCCACGACGAAATAGAGGGCCTCCGCCGGCTCACCCTCGAAGATGATGATATCGCCGCGCCCGGCCTTCTTCTCGAAGATAAAGGGCCGTATGGTTTCCAGCTCGGCCTCATCCAGCCCCTGGAAGTAGGCCACGCCCTTGAGAAATTCCAGCTGAACCGCCATCGCTGCCCGCGCTCGCTCCCTCTCTCAGTAAATGACTGGTAGGATTATAGCAGCTTGGGGGGTCTGGAGCAAAGCCCCTCTTAAACACCCTGTTTCTAACCAGGGGAGTAGCCTGCGGAGAGGGGCGCCAGCTCCTCTCACAATACTTTCCCCCTTCCCCTTGGGGAAGGGGGATAAAGGGGGATGGGGGAACAGAGACTACGGGATAAGCCGAGGATGACGAGGGCGGCCCGGGTGGGAATAGATATCGCAGATGGGGAGGCGGGGGTATGTAAAGGCTTAGGCCGCCCCCTGAAAGTAATAGCCTACCCCCGGCTCGGTGAGGATGTAGCGGGGGTTGGCGGGCTCCGGCTCTATCTTCTGGCGCAGGTGGGAGACGTAGATACGCACGTAGTCCACGTCGTCGATGTACTCCCACCCCCAGATTCGCTCCAGCACCTGCTGGTGCGAGAGGACGCGGTCGCAGTTCTCCACGAGCAGGGCCAGCAGGCTGAACTCCCGCGGGGTGAGCTTGAGCTTCTCCCCGGCGACGGTAACCCGGCGCTCGGCCACGTCCACGGTGAGATGCGCGTCGCGGAAGATAATCCGCTTCTTACCGTTGCCGGAGGGGGGCCCCTCGGCGCGCCGCAGCGCCGCCCGCACCCGGGCCAGCAGCTCGCGGTTGCCAACCGGCTTGGCGAGGTACTCGTCGGCGCCGCACTCCAGCCCGCGGACGACATCGTCCTCGGCGTTGCGCTTGCCGGTGAGCATGATGATGGGCACGGCCGAGATTTCGCGGACGCAGCGGCAGGTCTGCCAGCCGTCTAACTCCGGCATGATGACATCCAGCAGGACGAGGTCGGCCCTGCCCTCGTGGACGATGCGGATGGCCTCCTGGCCGCTCTCTACCCCGGAAACGCCGTAGCCGGCCGAGGTGAGAATCTGAGTGGCCAGCCGGAGCTGGGCGGGCTCGTCATCGACGATAAGGATGTGGTTGGTCACGGCCGCTCCCCGCAGCCATTGAGCAGGGCCAGCAGGCGCCGGCTGCTTTCACGGATATCCTGAAGGCTCTGGCGCTGCGCCTGGTTGATTTTGCCGGGCACCTCATCCAGCATCAGCTCGGTGAAACCCATGATGATGTTGAGGAGCTTGCGGGAATCGTGGGAAAGGCGTGCCACTGCCCCCTCGAGCCCGACTATAACCGTGCCTTCACTTGCCATTAGTCCTATTTTAACACAAGGCAAGACTGGCGGCAATCAGGAAAAGGGGTGGTTAGGCGTCACAAAAAAGTCACAAAACGGGGAATTGAACGCGGCTTTGGCGGGATTGTCCCCTTTGGGGACGGTCGGGAGGGCGGTTTTAAGAGTAGTCCAGGTACTCCTGAATGGCCCTGTCCAGGTAGGCCACGGCGATATCCTCGCGGCGGAACCGGCGCTGGCCGGGCGGGCTCTGGCGGCAGGCCCTGAGCTTGCCCTGCTGGCACCATCGCCGGACGGTACCGGGGTGAACCTCGAAAATTCGGGCGACATCGGCGGTCGTCAGCATTGCGTTCTTCTTTCTACCACACGGGTTTAGCGCTGCAGCACTTTCACCAGATATCGCTGGTGACGGCATCCGGCTGCGGGGAGTGCCCGAACCAGTGGTTGAATACCGAGCCCTCCGGGGCGTTGGCCAGAATCCTGGCCTTCACGTCCGGGTAATACCCCTGGAACTCGGGCATCTGCTCACCGGCCTCGTCGAACACGATGACCATGTCATTCTTGATTCTGATGACTGTCTTAATCACGGCTGAACTCACAATCGCGGCTGGGGTCGTTGGGGGGGGAAACTTGACCCTGCGATTATATTTTAGATGATAGGGTATTAATTGGTCATAAAAACAGTGTTAAAATTCTGTTAAAAAATGGAGGCAAACTGAGGTTACGCCGGGCGGGTTCATTGCAGTCGCGGCGGCTTTTCTTTATAATATTCTTATTGCCAATACATCCTGAAGCGAGGGTAACATGAGCCGATTCATCGAAACGCTGCGCAAGTCCGGCCAGTCCGCCGCCCTGGCGATGGGCTTTCGCGCGGCACGTTCGGCGGAGCCGCCGGCGCGCCTCCGGCTCGTCGCCGCCCTGGAGCCGGGTAAAATAGATAAGCCGAAGGATTACCTCGAGGGTGCCCACGCCGCCCTGCTGCGCAGCGAGGCGGCGCCGGATGCCGCGGTCGTCGGCGAGCTGGCGGCAGCCCTGCCCAATATCCCCTGGGGGGTCTACCTCGGCGGCGGCAAGAAGTCCGCCCCGGCCATGGTCAAGGCCGGCGCCGATTTCATCTGCGTGCCCGCCGCCGGGCCGGTCGCCGACGCGACGACGGGCGAGGAGACCGGCACGATTCTGGAGGTGGACGCCTCCCTGGCGGACAGCCTGCTGCGGGCCGCGGGCGACCTGCCGGTGGATGCCGTGCTGGCCGCCGGTATCAACACCGGTGATACCCTTACCTGGCAGGACATCATCGGCGTGCAGCGCCTGGCCAACCTGCTTAACAAGCCCTTGCTGGTGCCGGTAGATGCCGGTATCGGCGAGGCCGGGCTGAAGGCCGTCTGGGAGGCTGGCGCCGACGGCGTGGTGGCGGCGGTGGACGCCGCCCGGGCCGGGGCCATCAAGGAGCTGCGCCAGCTCATCGATAAACTGCCGCCGCGCACGGCGCACCCGCACGGCAAAGGCGAGGCCATCCTGCCCCGCACCGGCGGCGGGGGCTCAAGCGAGCCGCCCCCCGACGAAGAGGAAGAAGAGGAATACGAGTAACCCCCCACCCCATCGGTGTAATCTATTCCCACCCAGGCCGCCCTCGCGGCATCCGCCGCTTATCTCGTAGTCTGCCACCCCTTTACCCGCGCTGTCGTTGCGAGCGAAGCGAAGCAATCTCTTTTGTCATTCCTGCGAAAGCGGAATCCATTCAGGCGGCTTAGCCCGTAGACTGCCCCCATAACTTGCAATCAACGGCCTGATTATTCATAATTAAGCCGTTTACGAGACTATTTTTAAGGGGGTAATCATGCCGAGTTTAACCGATTTCCAGCGCTACGCCGGAGAGCTGGAAAAAACACTGCACCTGCGTACCTCGCCCATCGCCGTCAAGATGCTCCGGACGGAGGCGGATATCCCGGAGGGGGCCATCCGGCCCAAGCGCGACCGCGGCCACCACATCGCCCAGTGCCAGGCCTTCGCCCTAACGCGGCGTAACCGCGAGACCATAGCCATGCTCACCGAGGACAACTGGTGCTTCGCCCCGCTCATCGCCTACGGCCTGGTGGACAAACCGGACGACCCCGAGCTGGCCCTGTTCGTCGACTTCCCCCGCCTGGAGCGCGGCAAGTACATCGGCATCTGCACCGCCCCCCTGGGCACCACCCCCTACCTGCCGGAGGTGGTAATGATATATTCCAACACCGCCCAGCTGCGCAGCATGCTCTACCCGCTGCACTTCCAGAAAAAAACAAAGGTAGACTCCTGCTTCTTCCCGCCCGCCTGCGCCTACCAGGTGGTGTCCGTCCTGGACAGCGGCAACTACATGGTCACCCTGCCAGACCCCGGCGACTACATGCGGGCGATGGCCGGCGAGGACGAGATTATCCTCTCCGTGCCCGCGGCCAAAATGGAGGAGTTCATGACCGGGCTGCAGCGCCTGGAGGAGATGCACGTCGGCTATCTGGACAGCCACATGATGATGCC
>DAOUEH010000149.1:0-4777 GCA_034430635.1 Dehalococcoidales bacterium
TCGCTCTGCTGCAGGGCCCCGTCCATCTGCTTGTGCTCGGTGACGTCGGTGGCCACGGCCTGCATGCAGGGGGCGCCGCCGAGGGTGATTATCTCCGCAGAGCACAGCCAGGTGCGTGCCTCACCGGACTTCATGCGTAAGCTGAATTCCCTGTTGTTGAATTTACCGTACTTGTTCAGGAGATGGGCCATTCTCGCTTCGTCCTCGGGGCTGAGCCACATATTGAAATCTTCGCCGGTGTGGCCGATAAGCTCCTCGCGGGAATAGCCGGTAGTCTGGACAAAGCTATCGTTGACCTCGATGTATTGGCCGGTTTCAAGGTTGACCAGGATAATCATCAGCGGGCTGGAGCGGAAGGCGACGGAGAACCTCTCCTCGCTCTGCCGCAGGGCCTCTTCGGCCATCTTGCGCTCGGTAATATCGCGGGCGATGACGTTGACGAACTCGGGCTCGCCCTGCTGGTTGAGGGTTACGGAATTTTTGTACTCCAGCCAGATGATTTGGCCGTCTTTGCGTATCCAGCGCGCGACGAGCGATTGGTGTTTGAAAGGGGCCTCCGAGCGGTGAAAGGCCTCCAGAAGCTTGACATCTTCCGGATGGATGCATTTCATCATGAGCTGAGGGTCAGCGTAGAACTCCTGCGGGGTGTAACCGGTGATGCGATATGAGGAAGGGCTGACATAATCGAACCGGAAGCGCGGGGTAAGCTGCAGACGGAAGATAAGGTCGGAGGCGTTTTCGGCCAGTATCTGGTAGATATCTTCGCGGCCGGGTAAGGGATGGCCGGATTGCCCCCGGCCGCCTTTGCCCCGGCGGCGGACTACCGTGGTGACGCTGTCTTCGTTTTTCAGAACGGTATTACTCATGCCGTTGCCGCTCCCCGCCTGCCCGTCTCCACCGGCGCGGGATTGCGGCTGTCTCCAATCTTTTAGGCTAGTACTTTTTGGCCATGTAGCGACCAATATAACATCACGAACGTAAACAGAGAATTAACATCACCGGCGGCGATGTAAACAAAACATAAAAAAGACCGATAATCCGGGCTTTTTGTAGTATACAAGTACTAGTACGGGTGCTGGGGGCGGATAAGTGGTAGAATGTAGGCGGAGAAAATCGAACGATGCCGGTAAATGCGCTGGTCTTACACCGGGCAGATAATGTGGCCACCGCGGTGCGGGAACTCCCGGCCGGCGGGGAGGTCGCCGTGACAGTGGACGGCGCGACGCTCGCTATCATGCTTTTACAGGCAATTCCTCCGGGCCACAAGTTCGCCCTGGAGGACATCGCACCGGGCGGGGACATTACTAAATACGGCGAGACGATAGGGCAGGCCACGGCGCCGATAAAAAGGGGGGAGCACGTGCACCTGCATAACGTGGCGGGACTGAGGGGGAGGGGCGACCGGCCGTGAATTTCCCGGGTTACCGCCGCCGCAACGGGGCCGTGGGGACGCGCAACCACGTGCTCGTTTTCCCCACCGTCATCTGCGCCGCGTTCGTGGCCGAGCGGATAAGCCGGGAGGTGCCCGGCGCGGTCTCCGTATCCCACCCCCACGGCTGCGGCCACCTCGGCGCGGAACGGGAACTCGTGGTGCGGGCGATGGCCGGTTTCTGCTCCCACCCCAACGCGGCCGGGGTGCTGCTGGTGGGGCTGGGCTGCGAGCTGATTACCCCGGAGTTGATTGCCGCCGCGCTGCCCGCCGAAGGCCAGCGAGTCGAAACGCTTTCCATCCAGGCGGCGGGCGGCACCACCGCTGCCGTGGCTAAAGGTATTGAGCTGGCCGAGAAGCTTATTAAGGAGGCGGCCGCCGCCCGGCGCGAGCCGGTGGACTTGGCCGAGCTTATTCTGGGCACCAACTGCGGCGGCTCGGACACCCTCTCCGGTCTCACCGCCAACCCCGCCCTGGGGGCCGCCGCCGATAAAATCGTGGCGGCGGGGGGCACCGTCATCCTCTCGGAGACGCCGGAGCTCATCGGGGCCGAGCCGGTGCTGGCCCGGCGCGCCGCCAGTGAGGAAGTCGCTCAACGCATCTACGAGATTACCGCCGCCACCGAGGCCCTGGCCGGGAAGGCGGGCGTGGATATCCGCACCGCCGAGCCTTCCCCCGGTAATAAAGAGGGTGGGCTCACCACCCTGGAAGAAAAATCGCTGGGGGCGGTGCTCAAGGGAGGCACGACGGCTGTCCGGCAGGTCGTTGCTTATGCCGAAAAGCCCTCCCAGCGCGGCCTGGTCATCATGGACAGCCCCGCCCACGACGCCGCCTGCAATACCGGCATGATTGCCGCCGGGGCCCAGGTCATCTGCTTCACCACCGGGCGCGGCACGCCCCTGGGGGCGCCGCTGGTGCCGGTCATCAAGGTCGCCTCGAACACGGCAATCTACCGGCGGATGAAGGACGACATCGATATCAACGCGGGGGAAATACTCGACGGGCCGGAGACGATAGCCTCGGTCGGCGAGCGGATTTTCCAGGAGATTATCGCCGTGGCCGGAGGCAGGACGACGCGGGCCGAGGCGCTGGGACACGCCGAGTTCGCCATCCCCTCGCTGGGCCTGAGCGTCTAGACAGATATAAAGGAGAGTTGCCATGACCGAAATTAAGCTGCCCCAGCTGGCCTGGCACGATACCAGCGAGCTCGCCCTTACCCTGCCCGACGGCTGGCCGGTAGAAATATGCAACATGGCGGGTTATGACCGCCCCGCGCTTACCCCCGATGATATACGCGCCGCCATTGCCGCCCCCATTGGCATGGCCCCCCTGCACCAGTACGCCCGCGGGAAAAAAGAGGTGGTCATCATCTTCGACGACATGACGCGGGTGACCCGCGCGGCGGCCATCGTCCCCCACGTGCTGGCGGAGCTGGCCGCGGCCGGCATCGAGGATGAGCAAATCCGCTTCATCGCCGCCAACGGCTGCCACGCCGCCATGAACCGGCTCGATTTCATCAAGAAGCTGGGTGAGGCAGTCCTCAGGCGCTTCCCGGTCTATAACCACTCCCCCTTCGACGGCTGCGTCTACGCCGGGACGACCTCACGCGGCACTAAGCTCCATATTAACGCCGAGGTGATGCGCTGCGACCTGAAAATCGGCATCGGCTCCGTCGTGCCGCACATCATGGCCGGGTTCGGCGGCGGCAGTAAAATCGTCCTGCCCGGCGTGGCCGCCTACGAGACGGTGCTGGCCCTCCACACCCCTCCCCGGGACGCGGCGGGCCTCAAAGACACGGTGACGGGCATGGGCCGCATCGAGGGCAACCCCCGCCGCCGCGATATCGAAGAGGCCGCCGCCATCGTCGGGCTGGACATAAAGATTGACGCCCTGGTCAACCTGTGGGGGGAGACGGCGGCCCTCTTCGCCGGGGCCCCCGCCCCTTGCTACGCCGCCGCCCTCGAGGCCGCCCGTGAGCACTACCTTACCCCGGCGGCCAGGGACAAGGATATCGTCATCGCCAACACCTTCGCCAAGGCCAACGAGGCCCCCTCCGGGCTGCTGGTGGCCTTCCCTTCGGTAAAACCCTCCGGCGGCGACTTCGTCCTCATCGCCAACGCCCCGGAGGGCCAGATGACGCATTACCTCATGGGGCCCTTCGGCAACGAGTCCGGCGGGAAACTACAGCTCAAGATGAAGCCGCCGGAAAACGTGGGCCGCCTCATCGTCTTCAGCGAGTACCCGGAGCTTTCCAGCCGGAACTACCTGGAGGACATCGATAAGGTGGTCCTGCTGCATAAATGGGGAGACGTGCTCGATTTGCTGGAGGCGCGGCACGGCAGCGGAGCGAAAGTGGCCGTCTACCCCAACGCCGATATCCAGTACACGGCCTGAAAGGCCGGTTACCCCTCGATATACTTGATAAAACCCTCGCCGTAGAGGGACCGGCGGTAGCGGCGCGGGCCCAGCCCGGCCAGGAAGCAGGCGTAGCTCAGGCCCGCGGCGGCGGCGCTGTAGCGGACGGCCCCCGGCTCCAGGCAGTCCCGGCAGGCCGCCGTCCTGCCGGTGATTTTTCGCCACCGGCGCGCCGCGGCGCCATGCCATATCTCCTCGACGGGCTGCTGCCGGATATTGCCTAATTTATCGTTGATGAGCTCGCCGGGGTAGACTGTCCCATCGTACTCGATGAACATGTAGTTATAGCCCGCCGTGCAGGCCCAGCCCTTGCCGCCGCCGCTCAGGTGGCGGCGCAGCCGCGAGTAAAAATAGAGCCCGTCGAACTCGGGGCGGCCGTAGAACTCGATAAGCCTTTGCCGGGACTCATCACCCAACTGTAATTCCTCCCTCTTCGCCGCGTTGCGGAACCGTGCCTCGGTGAAGAAGGCCGGAGAAATTATATAGAACAGGCCGCGTGCTACGGCGAAATCCAGAATGGCGTCCAGGTCTTCAATATTAGCGGGCAGCACCGTCGTCTTGATGCCGGGGTAAAAACCGGGGTACTCCCGCTTGAGTTCTATCAAGCCGCCGATGGTCTTTTCGGCCAGCCGGTACGCCCCCTTCACCCCGCGGATGGCGTCGTGCGCCACCCCGATGCCGTCGAGGGAGGCCACGGCGACGAGGTCGATGCCGCTGCCGCGCAGGCCTTCCAGAATCTTCCGGTAGTTGGCGATGACCCTCTCCGGCAGCAGGCCGTTGGAGGTGATGACGATGCTCCTGAGACGGGGCAGGTATCGCTCTTTCAGGGCGGCCGCCCCCAGGGCGATTTCCGCCAGGTCTCCCCGCAGGTGGGGCTCGCCGCCGGTCAGGTCGAGCTCCACCAGGCCGGCGAAGAGCGGGTGTGAAAGTAGT
>DAOUEH010000150.1:0-4734 GCA_034430635.1 Dehalococcoidales bacterium
CACCTCTTCCCCAGAGACAGGTCCGACGAGGTGAGGCTGGCCAACCCCGACGATGCCGTGGAGAGCCAGTTCAACCGGATATTCGCCGGGGGCGTCAACGCCGAGCTGATGGGCAACTGCCTCCGCTGGGCGGCCCGGAAAAATAGCGCCCCTCAGGATAAAAGCCAGTGAAGAAGAAAAAGGTGGTCTTCATCAGTTTCGCCGCGGCGGCGGTGGCCGCCGGGATAGATACTATCCGCCGCTGGGCGCAGAACCCCTCGCGGCAGGTGGTCGTTTTCGGCTCGGGTGAGGCGGCCCGTCAGACCTGCCGCCGGCACGGCATCACCTTCCGGGACTCCACCGCCTATCTCACCACCGAGCGGCACCGCCACGCCTACGATGCTGCCATCAACCTGGCCCGCCAGTGGCACAACCACCCCGCCATCGCCGGGGCGCTCCGCCACGACGGCATCGCCCTCGGCGAGATGATTGAATACGACGTGATGCTGCTCCTCGGCGGCCTCCTCCTGGATATCGAGCTCTACCGGGGCATCATCGCCGACGAGAAGCCGGACATGGTATTCCTCATGCCCGCCCCGGAGGTGTACGCCGCGGATAAGGCCATCGTCACCACCCTGGCCAGACAGGCCGGTATCGCCGTCCAGGCCCTGCCCCTGCCCTCGCCGGTCGGTCCTAACGGCGCCGGGCCGCGGCCCGGATTCCTGCCCACGCTGACCCGCCTGGCCAAGACCAAAGTGGTGGACTACACCGGCCGGCTGCTCTTCCTCGACCTGTGGCGGGAGCTGCGGCGCGACAGCCGCCGCTTCTGGCATTCCTGCGCCCCCATGGCCACGCCCCGCGAGCTTGTGGAGAGGTACGCCGGTAAGAAAAGAGTCATTGCCTTCTGCGGCCTGCGCTGCGCCGAAAGCATCGCCGAGAGGCTGGAAAAAGACCCGGAGAACGGCGTCTTCTGCCTGATGGGGCCGGGGGAAAGGCGGCGCGGGCGCAACCTGCTGCCGCAGGTCTACCTGGAGTCCTTCGCCACCCCCGAAATAGAGGCCGCCGTGGCCGAAAGCAGGCAGGCCTGCCACGCCGTCCTGCGGCGGGGAGAGGTGCTCGCCCACTTCCGGCGGCTAGGCCGCTACCGCGGCTGCAATTTCAGCGACATCGTCCGGGTGAAGCTGGGCGCGGTTCTGGAGAGCCGCTTCCCGGCCATGGTGCGCGGCATGGAGCTGGTCAAGGCGATGGACAGCTGCCTCCGGCTGGATATATTTATCACCACCTCCGATGTCAACCCGGTCTTCCGCGCCATGACGCGGGTGCTCCAGCGACGCGGCCGGAAGGCCCTGGTACTGCTGCACGGGCTGGACTATTTCACCCCGGAGGCCTCCCGGATGTTCGGCGCGTTCCTGTCGCCGCCGACGGCGGATATCATCGCCACCTGGGGCGACGCCTCCCGCGACTGGTTCATCGGCCAGGGGGCGGCCCCGGAGACGGTGGTGACCGCCTCCTGCAGCGATTTCGACGACTACCCGGCCATCCGGCGCCGTTCCCCGGCGGCGGTACGCCGCTACCTGGGCATCCCGCGGGATAAAAAGGTCGTCCTCTATGTCCTCGACCACGGCAACCGGGGCTCGCGGTATCCCTATATCGGCAGCACGCGGGACGAGATACTGCGTAACCTCAAGGACGTCATCGAGGAGCTGTCCACTCACCCGGAGCTGTTCCTGGTGATTCGCCCCCACCCCGGCGATAACCACCCGGAGGAAATCCACCAGCTCGTCCGGGCAGCGGGGAAGGCCCGTGTCCGCTATTCGCGGCTGCCCCTCATCTACCAGCTGCAGGCGATGGACATCATGCTGACGCATACCTCCTCCACCGCCGTGGAGGCGATGATTTTAGGAAAGAACGCCGTCATCTTCAACCCCACCGGCCGGCCGGAGGTGATGGCCTACATGCAGGAGGGCGCCGCCCTCAAGGTAGAAAGGAAGGAAGCGCTGGCCCCGGCCATCCGGGAGGCACTGGCGGCCGGCCCCCTCCGCGACGGCCTTACCGCCCGCCGCGAGCAGTTCGTCCGGCGCGGCGCGGGCCCCCTCGACGGCCGGGCGACCCGGAATATCGCCGGGCTGATACTGGAAATGGCCGGCGGCGGCCGCCAGGCAAATAAATATACTCAGGTGGAATATGGATAAAAAAGAAACGGTTATGAAGCTAATTGAAGAGAGCACGGCGCTCAAGCAGGGGATGAAGGCCCAGGCGCAGACGCTCGTCGCCATCGCCGAGGTGATGGCCACCGCCTTCCGTAACGGCCGCAAGGTCATCCTCTTCGGGAACGGCGGCAGCGCCGCCGAGGCCCAGCACATCGCCGCCGAGCTGGAGGGGAGGTTTTACCGGGAGCGCGACCCGCTGCCGGCCATCGCCCTCAACGCCAACACCGCCTCCCTCACCGCCATCGGCAACGATTTCGGCTACGAGCTCGTCTTCGTCAAGGGGGTAAAGGCCCTGGCGAAAGAGGGGGACGTCGTCATCGGCATCAGCGCCAGCGGCAACTCCCCCAACGTGCTCCGGGCCATCGAGGCCGCCCGGCAGATAGGGGCGGTCACCGTGGCCTTTACCGGGCAGTCCGGCGCCCTGGGTAAGATTACCGATTACACCTTCGCCGTGCACTCGTCGGATACCCCCCGCATCCAGGAGGCTCATACTACCGCCGGGCACATCGTCTGCTACCTGGTGGAGGAGGCCCTCAGCGGCGACGGTGCCGTGAACGGGGGAAAATGTTTAGAGGTTGCCGAAAAACGATAAGGACAGAAGGAAGCCGCCTTGACGATAAGCGTTATCAATGTCGCCCGGAACTCGTTGAAGTTCACCACGGCCAACCTGCTGGGCGCCGCGCTCATGCTCGTGGCCAATATCTACGTGGCGACGATACTGCTCCCCGGCGAATACGGGGTTTACGGCTTCCTGGGACTATGGCTGATGTACGCTAACCTGATACGCCCCGGCTTCACCATCGCCGGCTACCGCGAGATACCGGTGCTCCTGGGCCAGGAAAAAGACGAGGCCGCCCAGAGGGTACAGAACGTTGCCGTCACCGCCGACATGCTCTACTCGGTGCTGCCTTTTATCGTCATCATCGCGGCGGCTTTCTGCTTCGCAGATACCACCCTGAGGATAGGTCTTCTCCTCACGGCGCTCGGTTTCGCGCTGGCCACCCTCACCAAGTACTACGCCGACATCAACCTGCTGCGGCAGAACTTCAACGTGGTCGCCTGGGGCCGGCTCATCACCGCCGTGGTACCTTTCGTGGTCATCATGGCCGCCGTCCACTGGCTCAAGGTCTACGCCCTCATCATCGCCCCCATCGTCATGGCCGCCGTCCTGTTCGTTTACTACCGCCGGTGGGGCCCCATTCATTTCCGCTTCACCTTCGACCGGCCGGAGGTGCTGCGGCTGGTCAAGGTCGGCATCGTCCTCCAGGCCGGGGCGCTGGTGCTCTGGGCCTTCCGCCTGGCCGACCGGACGGTCATCGCCTCGATGCTGCCGCTGGAGCAGCTGGGGCTCTATGCCTTCGCCATCGGGTTCATCATGGCGATACTGAAAATACCCACCGACTTCACCAACGTCCTCCAGCCCATTTTATACAAGGGGCTGGGCAAGGCCGCCGATATCTACGAGGGTTTCCGGGATACCCGGCGCGTCGCCGTCTACCTGGCCCTCGGCACGGCCATGCTCATCCCCCTCTCCCAGCTGGGTTTCTACCTGGTGGTGACGCTGATAGCGGACAATTATATCGCCAGCCTCCCCATTTTCTACGTCCTCTCCTACAATTTATACCTGGCGGCCATCATGATCATCGCCGTCATTATCCTGACGTCCTCCGTCGTCAACAAGCAGAACCTCTCGCTCCTCATTCACGGCGTCGGTCTGGGGCTGAACATCGCCCTGGACATCCTGGTGGTACGGCTGGGCTACGGCGTCGTCGGCGTGGCCTGGGTGACCATCGGCACGCAGGGGCTGGTCACGCTGGCCCTCTACTACGCCGCCCGGCGCTACATGTTCGCCGCGGCGGGGGGATTCCGGCGCTTCCTGGCCCTGATACTGCTGCCCTTCGCCGTCACCATCCCCTTCTACTTCCTCCACGAATGGCTGCCCACCGCCGTCCCCGGCGCCTGGAGGTTAACCGGTATCTCGCTGGCCGCCCAGGCGGCACTATGGGGCGCCGTCATCGCCGTATTTTACCGCAAGTACGTCTCCAGGACGGAAATCCGGCTGCTGGTTACGGAGATTAAAAAGCAAATCCGGGAAAGGCCGCTCGCTTAGATGACGTTGAACACTTACATGAAGAAGAAAGAGACCGAACGCCAGGGAGGATACGGCGACCTGAGGTGCCCCGATTGCCGCGGCGTCCTCACGCCCGGCCAGTCCGCCTTGAGCTGCCCCGCCTGCCGGCGCCAGTTTCCCGTGACCGGCGGCATCGCCGACTTCCGCGCCGGTGACGGCTACTGGTGCAACGTGAGCCGCGAGAAGATGCGGGCGCTGAATGCACGGGCCGAGACGAGCGGGGACTGGCTGGCCGCCGCCCGGGAGCTGATTCCAGAATACACAGGGGCCATCGCGCCTTTCGACCGCGCCGACGCCCGCTTCCTCTGGCCCTTCGATAGTAACTCACGCATCCTGGACGCCGGCAGCATGTGGGGGGCCCTCACCCTCCCCGTCGCCCGCCAGTGCCGCCAGGTTTACGCCCTGGACAAGACG
>DAOUEH010000151.1:0-4735 GCA_034430635.1 Dehalococcoidales bacterium
GGCTGATTTTTTTGGCCTTGGAAAGTGACAGCAGGATGCTGTCCCCCTGGAAAAAGGCGACCAGGCTCAGGATGGCCCAGACGGCGAAGGCCACGGCCAGCCCGCCGTAAGGGTTATCGAAAAAGGCCATCCCCAGGAAATAGCCGATGGCCAGCAGCAGCGCCGCCATGACCGTAACCAGCACGGCCGACCTTATTTGATTCGACCTTATCTGTTCCCACATGGTGATAATATTCTTCGTTTAGGTGAAACTGACCTTGGGGGCCTCTCGCTGGTCGGGGACGACCACCTCGAAGAACTCCCCGGCCTTGAAGGCGAACATCCCGGCGATTACATTGGAAGGAAACATCTGTGTCTTGTTATTGTATTTCAGCACCGAATCATTATAATACTGCCGGGAGAAGCTGATCTTGTTCTCGGTGGAGGTCAGCTCTTCCTGAAGCGCCAGGAAGTTCTGGCTGGCTTTCAAATCGGGGTAGCTTTCGGCCACAGCCAGCAGGCGTCCCAGGGCCGCTCCCAGCATGCCCTCGGCCTTGCCCCTTTCCCCGGCGCCCGCCGACGAAACCTGCTGGGCCAGGTTGCGGGCCTTGGTGACCGCCTCCAGCGTTTCCCGCTCGTGCTTCATATAGCCCTTGACCGTCTCCATGAGGTTGGGGATGAGGTCATAGCGCCTTTTCAGCTGAACGTCTATCTGCGCCCAGGCATTTTTCACCTGGTTGCGCAGTCCTACCAGGCCGTTGAAAATACCGATGATGACGGCGATGAAAACGAAGACGACGGCGATTATTATCCAGACCCAATATTCCATAGACTGCCTCCTCTCGGCCGGGACTCTACCGGATATATTTACCCTCTAATACTATTGTACCAGTTTACGGGATATTATGTTTGAGACTTGAAGACGTCGCCGAGGAAACTCATCACGTCCTGCCGGGAGCCGGCACCACCCGGCGCTTTCCCGGCCAGCGACTTCAGCAGGTGGCCGACTTCCCCGCCGTCGAACCAGATGCCGTGCCCATCGCGGCAGATGTCCACCAGTATCTTGCCGCCATCATCGATAAAGACCTTCTTCATGTTCCGGCGGCAGATGGGGCACTTCCGTTTCTTCTCCGCCGATTCGGCCTCCGCAGCTTCGAGGATGCCATCGAGGAACGGCAGTGAGCTTTCCAGGCCGGATGATTCCAGCAGCAGCTCGAGCTCTCCGGCATCGAACCAGACCCCCCGGCAGGCGGGGCAGTAGTCCAGCTCAATATGGCTCTGCTCGACGACTATCATGTCGTTTTTACATACCGGGCAAATCATCTCAATGTATCCTCACGGTAGATTATATGAATTCTAAATTTATTAAGGATTCCTGTCAAGGAGGGCCCGGCCGGTGATTTTTACCCGGGCCCGGCTCATTATCCCCGTGTTTGTAGGGCGATAATCTTGTTTTGGAGACTGGAAAAAGCACCGGCCGCGGTGCTATACTGAGTTAAATTTTCGGTCATAATTAGCTCAACAAGCGGATTACCGGAAGGAGGCGAAGATGGCCAAGACCAAATACGGGCATTTCATCAAAGAGCTCCAATTCAAGGATTACGGGCCGGGGCTGTGCCGGCAGGGGACGGAGATGAACGGCGCCCTCCTCGGCTACGATGTCAACGTGCAGTACGGGGCCTACTGGTCGGCGGGCAAGATGGGCCGTGAGCCTTACGGCGCCGAGGTGCACGCGTTCGACCAGGTGATGATATGGATGGGGACGGATACCTACGACATGGGCTACCTGGGGGCGGAGGTGGAGCTCTACCTGGGCGAGGAAAAAGAAACGCACATGATTACCACCGCCACGGCCGTGGCCGTCCCCAGGGGCACGCCGCATTTCCCGGCGACGATTACCCGCATGGACGACCGCATTATTTACATGACGATATCGCTGGCCGGCGAGCTTACCGCCAAGCCCTTCAAGCTGGACGACCGCCCGCCCACCCCGGCCGGCTTCATGCGCTCTAAATACAGGGAGAACGTGCAGTCACTGGCCTTCCTGCGCAACGGCCCCTGGCACTACGGCCCGCTCAACGCCGATACCCACGAGGGGGCCATCACCGATATCAACGGCCGGGGCTTCGAGTTCAACATGTCCTACGAGAGCATGAACAAGGCGCCTTACCGCTTCGGGCCGGTGCCCGATAAGCCCCACGTCCACCCCTATACCGAGTTCCTGCTCTTCATGGGGGCCGATACCGAAGACCTGAGCTACCTGGGCGCCGAGGCCGAGCTCTACATGGGCAAGGAGATGGAGAAGCACGTCATCACCCGGCCCACCATTGCCATCCAACCCAAGGGTCATCCCCACTGCCCGCTCGTGGTGACGCGGCAGGAGCGGCCCTGGATATTCGCCGTGATTCGCCCCTGGGGCTGGGGCGGCGAGGGGCCCAGCGGCTACGTGGACGCGGACGGGAAAGTCGAAGAATAAAGGAGACGAAGAGATGGCGGAGACGAAATACGGGTATCTGATTAAAAAACTCGAGTACCAGACGGACAGCGGCGAGCACATGACCATGCCGGTGGGGGAAGACCTGGCGGGCATCGACCTGAGCTTCGCCTTCGGCTACCGCCGCGGCCTGGGGATGTGGGGCTCCGACGGCGGCGTCAAGCACGCCCACCCCTACGGCGAGTGCCTGCTATTCTCCGGGCTGGACTACGACCGCCCCGGCTACCTGGGGGCGGAAATCGAGATTGCCATGGGCGAGGATGGCAAGAAATACGTCTTCGATACGCCCACCATCGTCGTCCTCCCCGCCGGTTACCCGCACTGCCCGGTGGTGACGCGTAAGGTGGAAAAGCCCTTCGGCTTTCTGGCCATTTCGCTGTCCGGCGGGCATGCCATGACGGAGCCCTCCGTCGCCGCCGACCCGGAAGAGCTGATACAGAAGCTGGAGCTGCGCGACCTGCACCGCACCGAGGGCGGCAACGCCGACTTGTTCAGCTGGTGGAGCGGCAAGGATAGAGAAGGCTTTACCCTCAATTTCACCTGGGCGTTCCACACCGGGCTCGGCGCCTGGCACCCGGACGACCCGCACGTGCATCCCGGCGACGAGGCCCTGCTCTTCGTCGGCACCGACCCCGACCGGCCCGACTACCTGGGGGCGGAGATAGAGATAGCCATGGGCAAGGAGAAGGAGATACACGTCTTTGATAAGCCCACGGTAGTCGTCGCCCCTCACGGGCTGGTGCACTGCCCGCTGATTACCCGCCGCGTCGATAGCCCCTATATGTTCAGCGCTATCAGCCTCAATACCGAGCACGCCACCAAATGGCTGGGAGGGGGCAAGGGCAAGAACCAGCCGCCGCCCCCCACCCGTTAAGTCGGCGGAACGTTTAGATCGGCACGTCCACCAGCAGGGTGGTGCCTTTGCCCGGTTCGGAGGATACCTCGATGGTGCCCCCCACCAGCAGGGCGCGTTCCTGCATCCCCATCAGGCCCAGCTGGCCCCGGCGGGGGAGGTCGGCCATGCTCGGCGGCGGTTGGAACCCTTTGCCGTTATCATGGACGGTCAGCCGGATATCGCTCGCGTTGAAGGTCACCTCCACGCTTACCGACGTCGCCTGGGCGTGCTTGCGGATATTATTGAGCGCCTCCTGGAAGACGCGGAAGAGGGACAGCTCGACCTCGCCGGAGAGGCGCCTTTCCTCGCCGGTGACGGTGAAGTCGGAGAGCATCCCTTCCGTCTCCTCCAGGCCGCTGGTCAGCGAGCGCAGCGCCGGTATCAGGCCCAGGTCGTCGAGCAGGGAGGGACGCAGGTTCTGGATGAAGCGGTGCATCGACTGCAGCCCCTGGTTGAGGTTGTTCTGGATGTCCTGCAGGCCGGAGACGTCCGCCGCGCCGAAGTCGTGCCGCCGGCGGAGGAGGTTATCCAGCTGGCGGGATAGGGAGCCCATAATCTGCGCCATGTCGTCGTGGAGCTCGCGGGCGATGTACTTCCTCTCTTCTTCGTGCGCCTTGGTGACCTGCTGTAAATAGTAGCGCAGATTGTCCTCGAGCACCTTGCGCTCGGTGATATCCACCAGCGTCTCGATGGCCCCGATGATGGCCCCGCCTTCGTCGCGGATGGGGCTGGCGGTGAAGTGCAGCCAGCGGCCCCGGCCGCCCAGCGAGGCGAAGTAGTCCTCCGCCTCGTAGGCCCCGTCGATGAGCGGCGATTTCTTGTACTTGTTACGGTAGTATTTCTCGTACTCCAGGATGGGCGCGCCGTTGACAATGAGGTCGGCCATGCAGGGCCTTTTCTCCCGGTAGAAGGAGCGCCAGTGGTCGCTGGTGCCGATGACATCCTCCGCGGCGCGGCCGGAGATGGCCTCCAGCGCCGTGTTCCAGTGGGTGACGATGTGCTCGGTGTTGACCACGAAGAGGGGCGTGGCCGAGCCGTTGATGATTTTTGAAAGCGTCTTTGAGCTTAGTGGCATAGCAGTACGCCGGTCTTAGAGCAGCTCCTCCAGGGTAAACCAGCCCTTCTTGAGGCCGTAGAGGACGGCCTCGGTGCGGGAGCCCACCCCCAGCTTGTTGAAGATGTCCCTCATGTGCCCCTCGACGGTGCGGTAGCTGAGGTGCAGCCGGTCGGCGATGTCCTTATTGGTCAGCCCCCGGGCCGCCAGCTTGATGATGTCCAGCTCCCGCACGCTGAGGTGCTCGGCGTCCGCCTCCATCTCCGGCACCTTCTCCGGCAGCTTGAAGTAGTTCATCACCTTCTTGGCGATG
>DAOUEH010000152.1:0-10413 GCA_034430635.1 Dehalococcoidales bacterium
GGCGGAACTCACGAGACACATGGTCTGAGGGGTCTCAATCTTCCCCGAGGACTTCCGCGGCGTCGCTGACGTCGATTTCCAGCATGCGGACGCAGGCCAGGATGCGGTCGGCGTTGCGGCCGACGGCCTCGATGCCGCCGGAAATTTCCTTGAGCTCGGTGGCGTCGCGGCGGAGGGCCGCTATCTTGGCGGTCATGGCCTTGATATTGTAATCGGGTGTCATTTTCAACTCCTAATGCGGCCGCAGGTCCTGGAAGCGCCGCGTCTTGGCCTGGGAGCGGGGCAGGCTCCCGAACTCGTGAAACTCGATGTGGTAGCCCAGGTTGGTCTTGAGCCGCAGCTGGTCGGTCAGCGTGGTGCGGATGGCGTCGGCGTCCCCGGCGTGCTCGGGTAGTATCTCCACCTTGAGGGTGATGTCGTCGATATCCCCCTTCTTGGTGACGACGACGTAATACTCGTCGCCGAGCTGCGGTATTGCCCGCACCACCTCCTCGATGGCCGCCGGCGAGAGCAGCACGCCCTTGACCTTGGTGATGTCGTCGGCGCGCCCCATGAGGCCGCCCTCCAGCAGCCGGTAGGTGCGGCCGCAGTCGCAGGGCTGCGAGTTCCACTGGATGAGGTCTTTCACGTCGAAGCGGATGCAGGGCTGGGCCAGGCGGTTGAAGGTGGTCACCACCATCTTGCCCCGCTTGCCCGGCCCGGTGATGGGCTCGCCGGTGTCCACGTCCTCTATCTCCACCAGGAAGAGGGCCTCGTTGACGTGGAGCCCCGCCTGCTGGCGGCACTCCCAGCCCCAGTGGCCGATTTCCGTGGAGCCAACCTGGTCGTAGACCCTGGCCCCCCAGGCCTCCTCCATGCGCTTGCGGGTGGCGGGGATGCTCCCCCCCGGCTCGCCGGCCACGGTAATCTTGCGGATGAATAAGTCCTTGGGCGGGTCGATGCCGATCTTGCGGGCCGTCTCGGCCATGCCCAGCACGTAGGTGGGCGTGGCGCCCATGGCCGTGGCCCGGAGCTCCTGCATCTTGAGGATGCGCGCCTCGGTATTGAGCACGCCCCCGGGGATGACCTCGCAGCCCAGCTTTTCCGCCGCATAGTGCGCTCCCCAGAACGCGATAAAGATGTTGTAGCCGAAGGGCAAAAACAGCCGGTCGGTGTTCCGGTATCCCTGGGCGTACAGCGCGTAGGCAAAGGCTTCCGCACCCCACTCCCAGTCCTGCCAGGTATCGGCCTGGTATACGGGCTGGCCCGTCGTGCCGCTGGTCTGGTGGTACTCCGTCACCTCCTCCAGGGGCACACTGAGGATGTCCCCGTAGGGGAAGGGGTCTTTCCCCGGTCCCTGCACTTCCCGCATCATTGACTTCTCTACCTTGGGCACCCGGCGGATATCGTCGTAGGTCTTGATATCGCCCGGCTCCAGGCCGGCATCGCCGTAGAGCTTACGGTAGAACCGGGAATGCTCGTAGGCCCAGGTAAAAATCTCCCGGAATTTCTTGAGCTGCAGCTGCCTGAGTTTTTCGGGGGGCAGGGTCTCCAGGATGGGGTTCCAGTATTCGCCGTTTTTCATGGGGCGTCTCTCCAATCCAAGGCATGTCTCGGTACGGCCACCATAAATATACTGAAAAACCCCCGGCGCTGGCAAATATGGCCTCCTATCCCTTTGGTTCCATATGGAACGAAACCGGGGCGTTATATACGTCCGGTAATAACGCTTTGAGAGTAAATCGAGAGTGACATCCAGTTGACAACCGTTTTCAGGCGTTATAAAATAATTCCAGATGGAACATATTTCATCTCCCCCCGCGCAACCGTCCCGGGAAACCGCCACCCGCGAGGTGAGCAAGCGCGCCGATAAGACGCCGCTGGGCACGCTGCTCTCCGTGCTCATGTCTTTCGAGGTGCTGGCGCGCTATCTGGAGGTGGAGCTGAGCCGCCACAGCAGCGCCAGCCTGATACGCTTCCACATCATGAGCACCCTTTTCCGCAATGGCGGCGAGATGACGCCCTCCGAGATAGCCGAGAGAGTCTTCCGGGAGAAGAACTCGGTGACGGCGGTCATCAACACCCTGGAGCGGCAGGGCGTCGTGCGGCGGGAGCCTTCCACCGACGACCGCCGCTCGGTCAAAGTAGTCATTACGGACAAGGGGTGGAACGAGGCCAACCGCCTCAGTCCCATCGCCCAGGAGCTGAGCCGCCAGGCGCTGGCCTGCCTGGACAAGGAACACATTGAAGACCTGGTGGAGATTATGCGGCAAATCCGGGCCGACCTGACGCCGCGGATTGCCCGGACGGTGGGGAAGGGCAGCGCCTCCCGCGCCGCCTCCAACCGCTGATTGAACGAGGTTTCACAGCGCCTCCGGATAGAGCCGGCGCTGAATATAATAGAAAGGGATATAGGAGTTGTGAAAGAGATAAGGATTCACGGGAGGGGCGGTCAGGGTGCCGTCATGGCCGCCAGGATGCTGGCCAGCGCCTTCGTCATCGAGGGCAAGTCGGTGGCCAGCTTCCCCATGTACGGCTTCGAGCGGCGCGGCGCGCCGGTGGTGGCCTTCACCCGCGTCGATGACAAACCCATCCGGGAAAAAACGCAGATTTATACCCCCGATTGCCTGGTGGTTATCGACCCGGGGCTGATGTCGTTGCCGACGCTCTTCACCGGCCTCAAGGAGGACGGGATTTTCATCCTCAACAGCCCCAGGAAGCCGGCCGGGCGCCCCGATGAGAAGGTCAAAGTGGGCGGCTTCGTCAACGCCACGCAGATAGCCGTCGACGAAATCGGCCGGGACATCCCCAATACCTGTCTCCTCGGGGCCTTCGCCGCCGCCTCCGGCTGGGTGAAGTTGCAGTCCATCCTGGACTGCCTGCCGGACTACCTCAGCGGCGATATCCTCCAGCGGAACCTCAAGAGCGCCGAGCGGGGTTATAAAGAAGTGGAGGTTGTTAAATGGTAATCAAGCACAAGAATATCTTTCCGACGGAAAGCCCCTGGTCCAACACCGATAAAAAGCTCCTCTGCCTGGACACGGGCAGCTGGCGCACGTCGCGGCCGGTGCTGGATAAGGAAAAATGTAATTATTGCGGGCTCTGCGCCCTCTACTGCCCGCCGCAGTGCATGAAGGACGCCGGCGACCACTACGAGGTCGACCTGGCTTACTGCAAGGGCTGCGGCATCTGCGCCCACGAGTGCCCGCGGGACGCCATTACGATGGTCCCGGAAGGAGAGTTTAGCGATGGTTAGTGCTCAGAAAGGTCAGGTTATGGTGATAACGGGCAACGCTGTCGCCGCCTACGGCGCCATGCTCTGCCGGCCGGAAGTGGTAGCGGCTTACCCGATAACACCGCAGAGCGAGCTGGCCGAGCAGCTTGCCCAGTTCGTCGCCAACGGCGTCCTCGACGCCGAGTACGTCGAGGTCGAGGGCGAAAACTCGGCGATGAACGTCGTCCTGGGGGCCAGCGTCGCCGGGGCGCGGGTCGTCACCGCCACGTCGTCCTACGGGCTGGTATTCATGTACGACGCCCTCCAGGAGACCTCCGGCTTCCGGGCGCCGGTGGTGATGGTCAACGCCAACCGCGAGACGCCCGGTATCCACGCCGTATCCTCGGGCCAGCAGGACATGATATCCGCCAGGGACACGGGCTGGGTCCAGATTGTCGTGGAGAACGACCAGGAGATTCTTGACCAGATTATCATGGCCTTCCGCCTGGCGGAAGATAAAGATATCCTGCTCCCCACCATGGTGAACTACGACGGGTTCTATCTCTCCTACCTCGCCGAGGGGGTGGAGATACCCCGCATCGAGGACGTGGACAGCTTCCTGGCCCCCCTGAAGAAGCAGCCGCCGCGCCAGAGGCTGGTGCCGGGCCTGCCCATCGGCTGCGGTACCCACGGCATGGAGATGGGCTACGTGGAGGCGCGCTACAAGCACTGCCAGGCCCTGGAGCGGGTCAAGGGCAAGGTGGACGAAATCGATAAGCTCTTCGGGGCCCATTTCGGGCGGAGCTACGGCGGCCAGATTGAGGAGTACCACACCGACGACGCCGATATCGTCTTGGTGGCCTCCGGCAGCGCCGCCGGCACCGTGCGGACGGTCATCGATACCAAGCGCGAAGCGGGTATCAAGGTGGGCATGATCAAGCTGCGGCTCTTCCGCCCCTTCCCCGCCGAGCGGCTCATCAAGGTCCTCAAGGGCAAGCAGGCCATCGGCGTTATTGACCGGAGTATCTGCTTCGGCTGGAAATACGGGCCCATCTGCACCGAGCTCAAGGCCCTCACCGCCGATATCGGCATCGTGCCCATACTGAGCTATATCGACGGCCTGGCCAACCTGGATATCACCGTACCCCATATCGAGAGGGTGGTCGACGAGGTCAGCGCCGCCGCCCGGGGCAAGCCCTACCAGGATGTCACCTGGATACCGATGGAGGAATAAGGAAAATGGTAGAAAAAACGAAGAAGAGAAACAGGGTTTTTGACTATTTCTGCGAGGAAGACCAGTTCGCCGGCGGCGTCGCCTGGTGCGCCGGCTGCCCCCTGGAGCTGACCGCCCGGTTCGTCCCCAAAGTCCTGGGGAAGAACATGGTGTTCGTCGGCACGCCCGGCTGCGCCGCGCCGGTGCTGCACGGCCAGAACATCGGCGCCTGGCACCGGCTGGCCTATCTGTCCTCGGTGATGACCGGGGTGCCCTCCAAGGCCACCGGCCTCTCCCGGTACTTTCACCGCATCGGCCAGGAAGCCACGGTAGTCTGCTTCACCGGCGACGGCTGCGCCACCGACGTGGGTTTCCAGCCCCTCAGCGGGGCCGCCGAGCGGCGCGAGCGAATCATCTACCTGGCCTACGATAACGAAGGCTACATGAACACCGGCAACCAGAGGAGCAGCGCCACCCCGCTGGGTGCGGCCACGACGACCACCCCGGTGGGCAAGCTCGGCCGCGGCAAGCCGACCACCGCCAAGAACATGCCCCTCATCATGCTCATGCACCGGCCGGTATACATGGCCACCGCCACCCTGAGCCACCTGGAGGACTTCGCCAAGAAGCTGCAGAAGGCCAAGGAGAAGGTAGAGGAGGGGTTCGTCTACCTCCATGTCTTCTCCCCCTGCCCGGTCGGCTGGCGTATCGATTCCGATAAATCCATCGAGGTGTGCCGCACCGCCGTGAGGACCAACTACTTCCCGCTGTGGGAGGCGGATGACGGCAAACCCAGATTCACCGTGGAAGTGGCCAATCCCAAGCCGGTTACGGAGTTTACCAAACTGATGCGCAAGTTCTCCCATCTCAAGGAAGACGGTATAGCGGAACTGCAGAAGGCGGTCGACGAGCGCTTCGCCCTCATCAAGAGCCTCGTCGATGCCAATAAATAATCACGGTAAAATATAAATAGTGTAGATAAAGATAAACAAGTACAGATAAGGAGGTGGCTTATACATATGGTTACACCAACCAAAGGCAAGAAAGCTGCAAGTAAGCCCCTTACCGGTCTTTCGGTAAAGGGCGACCCGGAAATCTGGGACAATACCTGGGTTAATACCACCTGCGGTGGCTGTTATGGTCAGTGTGCTATACGCGCCCACCGCGTCAACGGCGTCATCGTAAAAATAGAAGGCGACCCGGATAGCGACTTCGGGCCCAGGGGCGGTATCTGCGCCAAGGGCGAAGCCATGATACAGGCCCACTACGACCCCAACCGCTATAATTACCCGCTGCGCCGTACCAACCCCAAGAAGGGCATCTTCGAAGAACCCAAGTGGGAAAGGATTTCCTGGGACGAGGCCCTCGACGAGATGGCCAAGCGGCTCAAGAAGATACGCGCCGAAAATCCCCACAAGCTCCTCCACGGCGGCACGCCCGGCCCGGGCAGCGGGCCGGACCTGCCCCTGGGCTTCGGCGTCTTCGGGGCCGTCTTCGGCACCAAGAACTGGTACGTCGGCGGCGCCGGCCTGCACTGCGGCAGCGGCTCCCACATGGGCGCCGGCCTCTACCACGCCTCGTGGTCTATCGTCCCCGACTTCAAGTACTGCAACTACGCCATTCAGATGGGCTCCAACAAGGGGACCGGCTCGGGGCACTCTATGGGCTTCAATATGAGGTTGGCCGCCGATGCCCGCTCCCGGGGTATGAAGAACGTCGTCTTCGACCCCATCTGCAACTTCGGCGGGGGCAAGGCCACCGAGTGGGTGCCCATCCTCCCCGGCACGGACGGCATCGTCGCCATGGCGATGGTCAATATCATCCTCAACGAGCTGAATGTCTACGACGTCGAGTTCATCAAGCTCAAGACCAACGGCCCATACCTCATCGGGCCGGACGGTAAGTACGTCCGGGACAAGAAGACCGATAAACCCCTCGTCTGGGACGCCAAGGCCGATAAGGCCAAGGTCTTTAACGACCCCACCATCGGCGATTACGCCATCCTCGGCGAGTACCAGGTCAACGGCGTCAAGTGCCACCCCTCGTTCCAGCTCATCAAAGACCACGTCAAACAGTACACGCCGGAACAGGCCGAGAAGGAAAGCACCGTTCCCGCATCGACCGTGCGGCGTATCGCCCAGGAGTGGGCCGATGCGGCCATGATTGGCGCCACCATTGAAATCGAGGGCGAGAAGCTTCCCTTCCGGCCGGTCGCCGCCATCATGTTCCGCGGCGGGCAGGGACATACTAATTCGGCACACAGCTATATTGCCATGTGCCTCCTCAATGCTATCGTCGGCGCCATGGATGTACCCGGCGGCACGCTCGGCTGGCCGGCCTACGTCGAAGGGTACCCGGAAACAGGGCGTTTCCGGATGATACCCTATGCCTGCAAAGACGGTATGCTCACGGCCGGGTCTTTCATGGAGCACCGGCCCTGGCCCATAGAAGATTCCCAGGTACCCTGGACTACTCTAATGAAAGAACTCACCCCCACGGCCTCCTTCTCTCCCCAACCCGTAACTTCGGACTTCGAGAAATACTGGGACAAGCTGGGCCGCCCCTACGAGATTGAAATGGCGATGATTTTCGGCGCCAACATGATTCGCAGCACCCAGAGCCGTGAGATAGCCGAGAAGTTCTGGGAGAAGATACCCTTCATCGTCACCTTCAACATCCTTCCCAATGAGTTCTGTGAGGGCTTCGCCGATATCGTCCTCCCCGACTGCCACCCCCTGGAAGCCTACTGTCTTTTCGGGACACACGGGCCCTTCTTCAACCATCCCATCGGCATGGAGGGCTGGGACTTCCCGGTACGCCAACCCGTTGTCCCGCCGGCCTACGAGCGCCGCAACAAGCTCGAGGTCCTCTGGGACCTGGCCGACAGGCTGGGCATGAGAGCCGAGATGAACAACTACTACAATGTCTACTTTACCAGCTTCGGCGGCGAGGCGCTCATCGGTGGCGATATCGACAGCATCAGGCACCTGGGCGATATCGACCCGAAGAAGGTAGTTCAGCTCATCAAGCCCGATGAGAAGATTACCTATGACGTGATGATGGACCGGGCCCTGAAGTTCTACTTCGGTGAGGAACATGGCCTGGAATACACCCTCAATAAAGGCCCGGTAAAATGGCCTAAGAAACCCAAGGAGGCTTACTGGCGCTGGTATGTGGACGTAAGGATACCCCTCTACATGGAGCATATCGCCGAGCTCAAGGAAGATGTTATGAAGAATGCCGAGAAGGCCGGGATAGAGCTGGATTGGGAACAGTTTACCCCTCTCACCAGTTACTTTACACCGCAGGTAGGCAAGGAAATCAGCGGTGAATACGACCTCTACAGCTTCTCCTACCGCGATATCCTCCACAACGGCACCTATACCATGGAGATGCCCTGGCTCGACGAGGTCAGCCGGCTCAACCCCTATACCTACAACATCACCATGAACGCGGAAACCGCTAAGAAGAAGGGCCTCAAAGACGGCGACCTCATCTGCCTGGAATCGCCCTACGGGCGCAAGACCACCGGTACCCTCAAGACGATGCAGGGACAGCACCCCCAGACAATCGCCATCTCCGCCTGCTCCGGCGCCTGGGCCAAGGGTGCCCCCATCGCCTACGGCAAGGGCACCAACTTCAATATCCTGCTGGAGTCGGACTTCAAGCACGCCTGCCCGGTATGCTGGAGCCAGGAGACGGCGGCTACGGTCAAAGTCTATAAGATTGACCACAGAATAGAATTCGATGGAGCCGGAGGTGACAAGCTATGAGATGGGGAATGGCCATAGAACTTAAGCGATGCGTCGGCTGCTACGAGTGCGTCCTGGCCTGCAAGGCCGAGCACTTCCTGCCGCCCGATATCTTCTGGAACCGGGTGCTCATCGGGGAAAGCGGCAAGTACCCCTCGGTAACCAAGCTCATCTACAATGTCCGCTGTAATCAATGTGCGGACCCGGCCTGCGTCAAGGTATGCCCCACCGGGGCCACCCAGCAGCGTGAAGACGGCATCGTCTGGGTCGACGAGGACAAGTGCGTCGGCTGCCGCTACTGCATGGTGGCCTGCCCCTACCAGATGCGTTCCATGTACGAGGACGGCAAGAAGCAGTACTTCCCCGGGCAGGAGCTAACCGAGCACGAGCGGGTGGGCAAGGAGCTTTACCCCCACCAGCCGGGCGTGGTGCAGAAGTGCGTCTTCTGCAAGGAGAGAATCGATGCCGGCCTGGCGGCGGGGCTGACCCCCGGCGTCGACCGGGAAGCCACCCCGGCCTGCGTCATCAGCTGCCCCACCAAGGCAATCCACTTCGGCGACCTGGATGACCCCAATAGCGAGATTAACCGCGTTATCAAGGAAATGCATGGTCATCCTTTCCATCCTGAGTTTGACACCGACCCGTCGATATACTATATTGACTAACCGAGAAATTAAAGGGGAGGCATAGAGAGATGATACAGATGAAACCGTACGAATTCATGGTCAAGTACACGCAGCAAAAGGACTGGATAGACGGGCGGGGCAACTTCATCGCCTTCGCCTTCTTCCTGGGCGGTATCAGTGGCGGGCTGTATCTGGCGGCCTCTTACTTCGATAGCCTGCTGGGACAGTTCGTGGCCTGGCTGCTGGCACTGTGCATGGGGGTGTCCTACATGGTGCACCTCAGCAAGCCGCTCCGGTTCTGGCGGATGTTCATGAAGCCGGGCACGTCCTGGATAGCCCGCGGCTTTATCTTCATCATGCTGTTCATCGGGCTCACCTTTATCCAGCTTATCCTCTCCCAGTGGGTCCCGTCGGCGACCGCCGCCATCACCACCTTCACCATTCTGGCGGCCATCTTCGCCTTCGCCCAGTCCATCTATACCGGCTTCGCCGTGAGCTATGTCAGCGCCATCAAGATATGGAACTCGGCCATTGTGCCCATACTCTTCGTCACCTGCGGCCTGACCGGCGGCCTGGCCATCCTGCTGGCCATCATGATGGCCGGCGACCATACCCAGCTCGTCGCCCTGGAGAACGTCACCCGCATCGTGCTGATTGCCCTGGCGTTAATCATCGGCGTTTACCTCTGGAACACCACCTACAGCTCCACGGCGGCGCGGGATGCCGTGAAGAGGCTCATCGGCGGCAGCCTGGCCCCGCTCTTCTGGATTGGGGTCTTCCTCTTCGGCATCGTCATCCCCATCGCCATCTCCGTCGCCACTTACTTCACCGGGGAGGCCGCCTCCGGCCTGCTGATTACCGCCGTCGTCAGCGAGATTATCGGCGGGCTGGCTTTGCGGTTCGCCGTGCTCAAGGCGGGGGTCTATACCCCGCTCCTGCCGGCGGACTAACCGGATAATTGGAGTTAGGAAGCCCGGCAACGTCGCCAAGGGTGTTGCCGGGCTTCTTCTTTATATTTCCCGCCCCGCCCCTTCGGTATTATCTATTCCCACCCTACCGCCCTCCGGACATCCTAGGCTTATCCCGAAGATGCCCCCCTTTTGCCCCCCATTATGGAAAAAGCCATATTATTACCCCAGGGGTGTCTAAGAGGGGCAAAGCCCCTCTTTTCAATATTATTCCCCCTCTCCTGCGGAACGCCTCATCAGGAGAGGGGGACAAAGGGGGTGAGGTACAAATAACTCCGGGCATGGGGGGAGGTGTAAAAATCCGGCCTGTTCCCGTATAATTACCCCAGGAGGCGGTAAAAATGTCCGCGGCGCAAATCTACATCGGCACCTCCGGCTGGTCTTACCCCAGGGGAGAGGGCACCTGGAAGGGCTACTTCTACCCGGCGGGCAAGCTGGACGAGCTGGAGTATTACAGCCAGTACTTCGATACGGTGGAAATCAACAGCTCCTTCTACCGACCACCCAACGCCGGTGTCGCCACCGGCTGGGCAAGGCGCGTGCCGCCCGATTTCCGCTTCGCCGTCAAGCTCTGGCAGAAATTCACCCACCCCCGCATGTACCGGGAGGCCTACGGCGAGGCAGCGGTTATCTCTCAGGCGGACGTTGGTTTGTTCAAAGG
>DAOUEH010000153.1:0-1879 GCA_034430635.1 Dehalococcoidales bacterium
CGCACCCGGACCGTGAGTACCCCCGCGAGGAGGCCGACGTCATCATCGCCAAGCACCGTAACGGCCCCACCGGCCGGGTCAAGATGCGCTTCCGGCACAATCTGGCCAGGTTCGAGAGCCTGGGCAGCGTGGAGCCGACGATGCTATGAAGCCGTTCGAAGGTTTCCCCGCCCGGATGGAGTTCACCTCCGTCCCCAATCTCTTCTTTAGCGGCCTGCTCCCCCACATCGACGACATGGCCGAGTTGAAGACGACGCTGGCCGTCATGGCCGCCATCTACCGCAAGAAGGGCTCGCCGCGCTACGTGAGCTTAAGCGAGCTGCGGGGCGACGCCGCCCTGATGCAGGGGCTCAAGACTATCGGGAAAGAGCCAGAGGCGGCGCTGGTGGAATCTCTGAAGCTGGCAGTAGGGCGGGGCACGCTGCTGCACCTGGGCCTGGAGGGCGACGATGGCGCCGCCGATGTCTACTTAGTCAACGACGAGCCGGGCCGGCAGGCGGTAGCCAGAATCGAGAGCGGGGAGCTTAAAATCGTCGGCATGCAGGCGGTGAGGCCGGTGGAAACTGCCGGGGAGCCGCCGGACATCTTCACCCTTTACGAGGAGAACATCGGCCTGCTGACGCCCCTGGTGGCCGACGAGCTGCGCGACGCCGAGAAGCACTATCCCGCGGAGTGGCTGCGCGACGCCATCAAAGAGGCCGTTTTACATAACAAGCGAAACATCAAGTATATCTCCAGGATACTGGAAAACTGGTCGGCGGAAGGCCGGAGCGATGGAACATATCAGCGAGATTCTAAAAAAGCAGACCCGGACAAGTACATCAAGGGAAAATACGGGCACATGGTCCGGCGCTGAGGACGAGACGCCGCCGGCCTCCCCGGAATGTCCTATCTGTAAGGGCGCCGGCATCGTGCATCCCCGCCTGGCCTCCGGCGAGCCGGACTACAGCCGGGCCGTCCCCTGCCGCTGTACTAAAAAAGAGCAGGCGGGCGAGCGCCAGGAGCGGCTGAAGCGCTACAGCAACCTGGGCTCGCTCAAGCGCTTCACCTTCGCCAACCTGGAGCCGCGCGGCAGGAGCGGCCATCCCGATGTCCAGGAGCAGTTCCAGCGCGCCTACGAGGCCGCTAAAGCCTTCGCCGCCGCGCCGCAGGGCTGGCTGGTGCTGGGCGGCCCCAGCGGCAGCGGCAAGACCCACCTGGCGGCGGCCATCGTCAACGAGAGCGTCAACCTGGGCCACCCGGCCCTTTATATCACCGCCCCCGACCTCCTCGACCGCCTGCGCGCCTCCTTCGACCCCGACAGCGAAGTCCCCTACGACGAGTTCTTCGAGTCGGTGCGCTCGGCACCGCTGCTGGTGCTGGACGACCTCGGGGCGCAGTCGGGCACGCCCTGGGCGCGCGAGAAGCTCGACCAGCTGCTGACCTCCCGCTTCAACAGCGAGCTGCCCACCGTCGTCGTCGCCGTCAAGCCGGTCGAGGAGATGGAAGAGAGGCTGCACACCCGCCTCACCGACCCCCGCCTCTCGCAGGTGTTTATGCTTAAGGAAGACAAGCCCACCTCGGACTACGCCTGGGGGCCGGAGTTCACCCTGCAGAAGAGTATGACCTTCGCCAGCTTCGACCGGCGGCGTAACCTGCCCCCGGAGCAGCAGGAAAACCTGGACTGGGCGCTGGAAGCCGCCCTGAGTTTCGCCAGGAACCCGGAGGGCTGGCTGGTCTTCATGGGCTTCACCGGCAGCGGCAAGACCCACCTGGCGGCGGCCATCGTCAACTACCGCTACGAGGCCGGCCAGCCCGCCCTCTTCGTGGTGGTGCCCGAGTTCCTCGACCACCTGCGCTCCACCTTCGGCCCGGAGAGCAAGGTCTCCTACGACGAGCT
>DAOUEH010000154.1:0-5035 GCA_034430635.1 Dehalococcoidales bacterium
GCCCCGCCGCCGAAGAAAGGAAACGTGTCTAGTCATGGTATCCTCTGGCTGATATTCGGCGTTACGGTGCCGGTGATGCTAGTGCTCGACCTGGGCGTCTTTCACCGTAAGTCCCACACCATTGGCGTCAAGGAGGCGCTGGCCTGGAGCGCCCTGTGGATTGGGGTCTCACTCCTCTTCAACCTGATAGTCTACCTGCTGCTGGGGCCGGACAAAGCGCTCAAGTTCCTCACTGGCTATCTCGTCGAGAAGTCCCTGAGTGTAGATAACCTCTTCGTCTTCCTGCTGATATTTACCTATTTCGGCGTGCCCGCCGCCTATCAGCACAAGGTGCTTTACTGGGGCATCATCGGGGCGCTGGTGATGCGCGCCGTCTTCATCGGCTCCGGCGTGGCACTACTCACCAGTATCCAATGGATTATTTATATCTTCGGGGCTTTTCTCATCCTTTCGGGTATCAGGATGGGCGTTCAGAAGGAAATGAAGCTCAACCCGGAGCATAACCTGGGACTGAGGCTCCTGCGACGGTTCGTGCCGGTAAGCTCCGCCTACGACGAAGGCAGGTTTATCACGCACGCCGGAGGCCGCCGCATGGCGACGCTGCTCTTTCTGGTGCTGGTGGTCATTGAGACGACCGATATCGTCTTCGCCGTCGATTCTATACCGGCCATCCTGGCAATATCGGTAGACCCTCTTATCGTCTACACGTCCAATATCTTCGCCATCCTGGGCCTGCGGGCGCTCTATTTCGCCCTGGCCGGCATCACCGGCAAGCTGAGGTTCCTGCACTACGGCCTGGCGGCCATCCTAGTCTTTCTGGGGTTGAAGATGTTACTGGATGAGTTCGTCGGGATATCCATCGGCGTCTCGCTGGGGGTGGTGGGGGGACTGGTCGTCGCAGCGGCGCTGGCATCGCTTCTCTGGCCACGCCGCGAGCTGGAGCGCTGGCAAGACTAGGCTTTCGGCTTGCGGAAGAGCCAGTTGCGCAGCAGCAGCGGCGGGATGATGGTGGTCAGCAGGCTCATCATCACCAGGGCGGCGTAGGTGTCCTGGCCAATCCAGCCCTTGGAGAGCCCGATGAGGGCCACAATCATGGCCACCTCGCCGCGGGGGACCATCCCCATGCCGATAACCGCCGAATCCCTCAGGGTATAGCCGAACAGCTTGGCCGGCAGCCCGCAGCCGATGGACTTGGTGGCGATGGCCACCCCGGAGAGGGCCAAGATGAAGATGATAATGTGCCCGTTTAAGACGTGCACGTCGAGGAGTACCCCCAGGGAGATGAAAAATATAGAGGCGAAGATAATCTTGAGGTGCTCGGCCCCCTTGTGAAAGATGTCGCCCCGTTTGAGCTCCATGCTGGCGAAGGCCACCCCGGCCAGGAAGGAGCCGACAACCGCCGAGAGCCCGGCGGCCTCCGCGCCGATGCTGTAGAGGAAGGCAATCATCATGGCGAAGATGAAGATGGACTGGGGGAATTTTTTGGCTACTCTGGTACCGTCGAACCAGAGCATTACCCGCCTAAGCAGTATGCGCACCGGGATGGCCCCCACGACAAGAAAGCCGATGGCCTTGCCCAGGTTGGCCAGCAGGGCCAGGGAGTCCAGCGAGCCGCCCACCAGCTGCTCGGAGAAGGACAGCGCCAGCAGCGCCAGCACGTCGTCGATGATGGCCGCCCCCATCACGGCCCGTGCCGCCCGGGTCTGCAGCTTGCCCATCTCCTCCAGGACGTTGGCGGTAATAGCGATGGAGGTGGCCGTGGAGGCGGTGCCGATGAAGATGGCGGCGTTGGTATCGAAGTCGAAGGCCTGGGCGATAAAATAGCCGCCCACCCAGGGGATGATAATCCCCACGAGGGCAATCACCAGGTAGCGGGGCTTGGTGATATCCTTCAGCTCGAACTCCAGCCCGATGGTGAAGAGCAGGACGACGGCCCCGAGGTGTGCCAGCGAGGAGACGAAGTCGGTATAGGTCACCAGGCCGAGCAGGGAAGGGCCGACGATGACCCCGGCGATGATGATGCCGACGACGGCCGACTGGTTGAAGCCGTAAGCCAGCAGGTAGCCGGCCAGGGCGACGAACATGAGCAGGCTCATCTGAAACTCGACGCTGGCCAGGATGTTATCTATCATCCAGCCCCCCTGGTTGAAATCCGATGCTACCATGTTATCACATTTATTGCCGGTAATATATATGACCTAATTCACTTATCATCTGGCGGAATACGAAGCTCCCGCCGACTTGACATGAGGTGCCGTGAAGCCTACTATTTTGGTAGGCGATTAATCAGGGATTGACATAAACCTGGGCAACTGATGCAAGCGACCCGGCTCCCCGACGGGGAGCGGTATTCTACAAAGGGGCAGTTTCATTATTTATCAGACAGGGGGTAAACATGATTGCAAAAGAGAAGCTGGTGAAAGTCGTCGGTGCCGGCGGCGTGAGTTACGACCCGGCCGCCCTTGACGAATACTCCCGCGACGTGAGCTTCGTCAACGCCATCAAGCCGGTATGCGTGGTCAGGCCCAGGAATGCCGGCGAAGTACAGAAGATAGTGAATCTGGCCAATGAGACCCTCACGCCCCTGGTGCCGGTGAGTTCCGGCCCGCCCCATTTCCGGGGCGATACCGTCCCCGGCATCGGCGGGGCGATTGTGGTGGATTTGAGCGGCATGAAGAAGATAATCAATGTCGACCGGGCGCGCCGGGTGGCCATGGTCGAGCCGGGGGTGACCTTCGCCGAGCTCATCCCGGCGGTGGAGAAGGCGGGCATCCGGCTCAACCTGCCGCTGCTGCCGCGGAAGACCAAGACCGTGGTCGGCAGTTTGCTGGAGAGGGAGCCGGTCATCATGCCCAAGTACCAGTGGGACATCTCCGACCCGCTGGCCTGCGTCGAGGTTATCTTCGGCAGCGGCGACGAGTTCCGCACCGGGCAGGCGGCCGGGCCGGGTACCGTCAAGGAGCAGTGGCAGGTCGGGGGCGTGCAGAAGGCCCCCTACGGGCCGGGCATAGCCTCCTGGCACCGGCTCATCCAGGGGTCGCAGGGGACGATAGGCATCGTAACCTGGGCCTCGATGCGGTGCGAGCTGCTCCCCAGCCTCGAAGAGCCCTTCGTGGTCGGCTCGTCCGACCTGGCGGCGCTGCTCGAGCTGACCGCCTGGCTGGTAAGGCTGAGGATGGCCAACGAGTGCTTTATCCTCAATAATACCAATCTGGCGGCCATTTTCGCCAGGAAGTGGCCCGGCGACTACCAGCGTATCAAGGACTCGCTACCCACCTGGATTCTCTTCTACACCGTGGCCGGCTACGAGTACTTCCCGGAGGAGAGGGTCAGCTCCCATATCAAGGACATTACCGATATCACTCAGCGGCTGGGGGTAGAGGCCGTCCGGGCCGCCGGTGAGGTCTCCGCGGGCGAGATACTCAAGGCCGTGCAGCGGCCTTCCGCCGAGCCTTACTGGAAGCTACGCTACAAGGGGGCCTGCGAGGACGTGCTCTTCCTGACCATCAACGACCGGCTGGAAGGCCAGGTCGCGGTGATGAACGAGCTGGCGGAGATAGCCGGCTACCCCACCTCGGACATGGGCGTCTACATCCAGCCGATAGTGCAGGGCACCGGCGTTCACTGCGAGTTCAACCTGTTCTACGACCCCGCCAACGCCAGCGAGGCGAGCCGGGTCAAGGGGCTGGCCACCTCGGCCGTGAAAGAGCTGATGGCCTCAAACGCCTTCTTCTCCCGGCCGTACGGCGAGAATGCCGGGATAATCTTCAACCGGGACGCGGCCAGCCTGGCCGTTCTCAACAAGCTCAAGGACATGTTCGACCCCAAACACGTCATGAATCCGGGGAAAGTGTGCTTTTAGGCGCGCCGGGAAAAGCCGATTACTACTAAATGATTAGGAGGGAGCCAAGATGGGACTGGAACAGTATCAGGGCGATATGGAGATGTGCTGCCGGTGTTCGGCCTGTAAATTCATCCCCATGCAGAAGGTGAAGGGGAGCGCATTTTCCTACGCCTGTCCCAGCATAGCCAGATATAACTTTCACGCCTATTCGGGCGGCGGCCGGTTGAATATCGGGGCGGCGATGTTGAAGAACGGGTTCAAATACACGGATAAGCTCCTCGATGTAGTCTATAACTGCCAGCTGTGCGGCGCCTGCGGCGTCTCGTGCAACTACGCCATGGACATGGAAGTGTTGCAGCCCATCACCGAGTTCCGTCTGAAATGTGTCGCCGACGGCAAGACCAACCCCGCCTTGGATAAGGTCATCGCCGGTCTGCGTAAGACGGGCTCGATGGTAACCGCCAGGGGCAAGCGCGGCGACTGGGCCGCCGGGCTCAACCTGAAGGACGCCGCCAGAGAGAAGGTGGACGTGCTCTATCACGTCGGCTGTCTCACGAGCTACGATAAGGATATGCAGAAGCTGGCCAGGGCCGCCGTGAAGATACTGCAGAAGGCGGGCGTCAATTTCGGCATCGCCGGCAATGCCGAGACCTGCTGCGGTGGCCGGGCCTACCAGATGGGATACGAGGAGGACTTCCTCAACCAGGCGAAGAAGAACCTGGCCATGATTAAAAAGGCCGGCATCAAGACGCTGGTGACGGGTTGTGCCGACGGGTATCAGGCCTTCAAGGTGCTCTACGACAAATATAATCTCAAGGGTGACCTCGAAGTGCTGCACATCTCGGAATACATCGACCGGCTGATTAAAGAAGGCAAGCTGAAGCCGCGCCGGAAGGTGGCCCTCTCGGTAACCTACCACGACCCGTGCCGTCTGGGCCGGCTGGGCGAGCCCTGGGTACACTGGGAAGGCCAAAAGGTCCCCGGGGACAGGTTCGTCTTCGACCCACCCAAGGAATACCGTCGGGGCACCAAGGGCATTTACGAGCCGCCCCGCGACGTTCTCAAGGCCATACCCGGCCTGAAGCTGACCGAGATGACCCGCATCAAGGAATACTCCTGGTGCTGCGGGGCCGGCGGCGGCGTCAACGAGTCGAATCCCGATTTCGCCCTCTGGACGGCGCAGGAGCGTAT
>DAOUEH010000155.1:0-8918 GCA_034430635.1 Dehalococcoidales bacterium
ACACCAAGATAGACATCTGGTTCCTCGGTAAGCTCCAGAACATCATCAATATGGAGAAGACTTTGCTGGCCGAGCCGCTCACGCCGGAGCTGCTGCGCCGGGCCAAGCGGCTGGGCTTCGGGGACGGGCAAATCGGCACCCTGGCCGACCGCCTCCCCGAGCAGGTGCGCGAGCTCCGCCGCGAGCGCGGCATCCGCCCCGTCTACAAGATGGTGGATACCTGCGCCGCCGAGTTCGACGCGGCCACGCCCTATTTCTACTCCACCTACGAGGAGGAGAACGAGGCCGTGCCGGAACCCGTCAACAAGGCGGTCGTCATCGGCAGCGGGCCGATACGCATCGGGCAGGGCATCGAGTTCGACTACTGCTCCGTCCACTCCGCCTGGGCCCTCCAGGACGCCGGCTACAAGAGCATCATGATTAACTCCAACCCGGAGACGGTCTCCACCGACTTCGACACGTCCGACCGCCTCTACTTCGAGGCGCTGGACGAGGAGAGCGTGCGCGACATCCTGGAGAACGAGGCGGGCGAAAACAACGCCCCGCCCTCCATCGTCCAGTTCGGCGGGCAGACGGCGGTCAACCTGGCCACCCCCCTGGCGCAGGCCGGCCTGCCCATCATCGGCTCGTCCGCCGAGGCCATCGACCTGGCCGAGGACCGCCGCCGCTTCGAGAATTTCCTCAACGGGCTGGCCATCCCCCAGCCGCCGGGGGCGGGCGTGATGTCCCTCGACGAGGGTCTCAAGGTGGCCGAGCTTATCGGCTACCCGGTGCTGGTGCGCCCCAGCTACGTCCTGGGCGGGCGCGCCATGGAAATCGTCTATAACGCCACCGAGCTGGTGCGCACCATCGGCCAGGCCATGGAGCTGGACACCGGCCACCCGGTACTCATCGATAAATACCTCCAGGGCAAGGAGGTGGAGGTCGACGCCATCGGCGACGGCGAGGCCGTCCTCATCCCCGGCATCATGGAGCACATCGAGCGCGCCGGGGTGCACAGCGGCGACAGCCTGGCCGTCTACCCCGGCGTCAACCTCTCCCCCGCCGAGGTGGCGACCCTGGTCGACTACACCGTCCGCATCGGCCTGGGGCTGAAAATCCAGGGGCTGATGAACATCCAGTTCGTCATCATGTCCGGCGGCGAGGGCCAGGAGTCGTCCATCTACGTGCTGGAGGTCAACCCCCGCGCCAGCCGCACCGTGCCCTTTATCTCCAAGGTCACCGGCGTCCCCATGATAAAAGTGGCCACCGGCGTCATGCTGGGTAAAAGCCTCCGGGAGCAGGGCTACTCCGGCGGGCTGTGGCCGGTGCGTAAGCTCGTCGCCGTCAAGGCCCCGGTCTTCTCCATGTCCAAGCTCACCGGCGTGGACACCTACCTGGGGCCGGAGATGAAGTCCACCGGCGAGGTCATGGGCATCGACTACACCCTGGAGGCCGCCCTGGCCAAGGCCATCCTGGCGGCCGGGCTGGCGATTTCACCCGGCAGCGGCATCCTCTTCAGCATCGCCGACCGGGACAAGGCGGAGGCCCTCCCTATCATCCGCCGCCTCGCCGCCGGCAACAAGATATACGCCACCGAGGGCACCGCCAGCATGATTGAGGCCGCCGGGGTGCCGGTAAAGATGACCAGCAAGAAGCTCGACGAGGGGCACCCCAACATCATCGACCTCATCAACGACGGCACTATCAACGGGGTGGTCAATACCCTTACCGGGGGGAACGTCCCCTTCCGCGACGGCTTTTTCATCCGCCGCGCCGCCGCCGAGAAGCGCATCCCCTGCTTCACCTCGCTGGATACGGTGCGGGCGGCCACGGAGGCCTTTGCCCGCGGCGGCCAGAGCTATACCACCCAGCCCCTCCCCGATTACCGCAACCGGGGGCCCAAGTGAAACAACTTGAGGCTACGATTACCTCCGCCCAGGAGGTAACGGGCGATACCCGCCTCCTCTGGCTGGAGGCCCCCCAGATTGCCCGGGCCGCCCGGCCGGGGCAGTTCGTCATGGTGCGCTGCGGCGGCGATACATTTCTCCCCCGCCCCTTCAGCGTCCACCGCAGCGACGGGGAAAGGCTGGCCCTGCTCTTCAACACCGTCGGCGGGGGCACCCGCTGGCTGGCCGGCAGGAAAAAGGGCCAGGTAATCAGTATCTTCGGGCCGCTGGGCAACGGCTTCACCATCCATCCGGATTCTAAAAACCTCCTGCTGGTGGCCGGCGGCATCGGCCTCGCCCCGCTGGCCTTCCTGGCCGACACCGCCGCCGCGGCCGGTAAAAAAGTGACCCTGATTTCCGGCGCCCGCAACTGTGAGTGCCTCGTACCTTTGTCCTCCCCACAGAGCCTCTACGATACGGGCGCGCTGCCCGCCGGCCTCCACTGCGTCACCGCCACCGATGACGGCTCCGAGGGCTTTAAGGGGCTGGCCACCCAGCTCATCCCCACCTATCTCGACGGCATCGACCAAGTCTTCGCCTGCGGTCCGGCGGCCATGTACCGGACGATGGCGCAAATGCCTGAGTTAAAAAATAAATCCGTCCAGGTCTCGCTGGAGATAGTCATGGGCTGCGGCACCGGCGTCTGCTACGGCTGCACCATTAAGACCAAGGGCGGCCTGAGGCAGGTGTGCAAGGACGGGCCTGTGTTTGAGATGGATGAGCTAGCCGGGCTTGACTGGGATACGCTGGGTCAGGGCTGAGCCATGACTTCCCTATCCTTAATCCCGACTTTTTAAAGCCTCACCCCCTGTGTCCCCCTCTCCAAACCGGGCATTTGAGTAAAGCCTTTTATTATTTGTTCGGAGAGGGTGAATGTTTATTAAGAGGGGTTTCACCCCTCTTAAACACCCTTTGGCGGAGACGGGGCGGGGAAAAGAACTCCCGGCTAAGCCGCCGATGACACGGGGTGGGGCGGTGTGGGGACTCCTCTTTCATGACCGGCGAAGACAGATTGCCACGTCGCTGCGCTCCTCGCAATGACAATTCAGGTGAGGCCAAGGGGCAGCCCCCTTTGACACCGAACCGGCTCCACCGCTATACTTCATAGCCGAAACACCCTGCAACATTCATCAAGGAGGAATACCCGTCTATGAAAAACCTGCTCATCGTCTACCATTCCCAGAGCGGCAATACCGAGGCCATGGCCAAAGCCGTCGCCGCCGGGGCCGAGGCTGCCGGGGCCAGGGTGACCCTGAAAAAGGCCCCTCAGGCCGACGAGAAAGACCTGCTCGGCTGCGACGTGGTGGCCATCGGCACGCCCAACTACTTCGCCTACATGGCCGGGATGGTCAAGGACTTCTTCGACCGCGTCTGGATTCACGTGCGCGAGAAAATGGCCGATAAGCCCTACGCCGTCTTCGGGAGCTACGGGGGCGGGGGCCTGCCCGCCATCGAGAGCGTGGAGCATATCTGCGACGGCCTCAAGATGAAGCGCGCCGCCGAGAGCCTGGGCATCCAGCGCGAGCCCTCCGAGGAAAACCTGGCCGCCTGCCAGGCCCTGGGCAAGAAACTCGCCGGGGGGTAAATCTGCGGGCTAAGCCGGAGATAGATTGCCGCGTCGCTGGCGCTCCTCGCAATGACAGTTAGGGGCGGGGTGGCAGAATTTACGGGCTAAGCCGAGGATATGCCGAGGGCGGCTCGGGTGGGAATAGATAACAACGAACGGGGCAAGGCGGCGGGGAACACTTAAAATAGCTTTGACAATAAGCCTCCGGCGGGCTTATAATGAGAGTAGAGAAACACTCGCAAAGAGGTGATGCGTTATGGCAAATCAGGTCGGCAAGAGATACCGCTGCGCGAAGTGCGGCGCTGAAATGATTATCACCAAGGGAGGCAGCGGCACCATCACCTGCTGCGGGCAGCCCATGGAACAGAAAAAGTAACCAGCCTATCAGGCAGGAGGACAGCAATTGGCCAGCCAACTAGGTAAAAGATACCGCTGCTCAAAATGTAATACCGAAGCACTCTGCACCAAGGCCGGTGCCGGCGAGCTTACCTGCTGCGACCAGCCCATGGAAGTCCAGGAAGCCCGCCCCATCCCATCCTCGGACTAGACCCGCCTCTACCCGGCCAGGCCAGCCCGGGCGGCCCCTTCACTAGGGGACGCCTGCCCTATTCTTCTTCCGCCTCGGGCAGGGCCTTGGACTCGACGACCACCTCGTTCAGCTTCTTCAGGAGCCGCGACTTGCGGCGCGCGGCGTTATTGGGGTGAAGTATCTTCTTCTCCGCCGCTTTATCCAGGGAGCTCACCGCCTCGGTCACGGAGGCCCGGGCGACCTCGAGGTCGCCGGCGAAGACGAGCTTCTCCGCCTTGGTGACATTGGTCTTTACCTGGCTGCGGATGGCCTTATTGCGCTGCTGCCTCCGCGAGGCAACGCGTGTCTGTTTTTCGGCTGATTTACCCGTCAAGATTTACCTCCACTAATTTTTTCAATCGAGCCGCCGTCGCCGCCCTCGCGGGGCGGGTTGGGGACGGCCTTGCCCGGCCGGGCGGCTTCGTCCCCCAGGCGGCTCACGCTGATGACGCCCTTGACGGCGTCGATTCTCTTCACAACCTGGCTCAGCTGCGCCAGACCCTTGATTTCCAGGGTGAGAAACATGGTCATCGTCTGGCCGTCACCCTCGGCCAGGTTGACCGAGGTGATATTGACCCCCTCCTCGGCGACGGCGGTGCTCACGTCGCGCACCAGGCCAACCCGGTCCCAGGCCTCCACCTGCACGTTCACCGGGTAATAGTCGTCGCCGTGGCCCCACTCCACCGGGACGAACCGCTCTTTCTCGTCCTCGTTGGCCACGTTGGGGCAGTCGGCGCGGTGGATGCTCACGCCGCGCGAGCGGGTGATATAGCCGATGATTTTATCGCCGGGGATGGGGTGGCAGCAGCGGGCGATAGAGGTTACCAGGTCGCCGACCCCCAGCACCCGCACCGTCGAGGGCGTGGCCCGGGGCGGGGCGGTCTCCACCACCTGCTGCGATTTTTCCTCGTCTTCCTGCGCGGCCAGCTTGATGACGATTTGATGGGCGGTGACGGTGCCGTTGCCGACGGCCGCCAGGAAGTCGTCCAGGCTGCCGTAGCCGAACAGCTCGGCCAGGGCGGGGCGCTCCGTCTTGATGCCCAGGCGCTTGAGCTCTTTATCCAGTATCTGGCGGCCGCGCTCGATGTTCTCCGTACGCTCCTGCTTGTTGAACCACTGGCGTATCTTGGTCTTGGCGTGGGAGGTGTGGACGTAGCCCAGGTTGGGGTTGAGCCAGTCCAGCGAGGGGCCGCGGTTGCCCTTGGCCGAGATAATCTCGACGATGTCGCCGTTCTTGAGCTCGTAGTTGAAGGGCACCAGCTTGCCGTTGACCTTGGCCCCCACGCAGCGGTGCCCCAGGTCGGTATGGACGCGGTAGGCGAAGTCCAGCGGCGTGGCGCCGCGCGGCAGGTCTTTGATTTCGCCGCCGGGGGTATAGACGAAGACCTGGTCGATGAAGATGTCCGTCTTGACCGATTCCAGGAACTCCTCGGCCCCGGCCAGCTCGCGGTGCCACTCGATGAGCTGGCGCAGCCAGGCAACTCTATCCTCGAACTGCATGTCCGGCTTGCCGCCTTCCTTGTAGCGCCAGTGGGCGGCCACGCCGTACTCGGCGACGTGGTGCATATCGCGGGTGCGTATCTGAATCTCCAGGGGGGTCTTGCCGAAGGCCATCACCGCCGTGTGCAGGGCCTGGTAGCCGTTGGCCTTGGGGTTGGCGATGTAGTCGTCGAAGGCGTCGGGCAGGGGGTGCCAGAGCGAGTGGATGACACCGATGGCGCTGTAGCAGTCCTGGACGCTGTCGACCATTACCCGCAGCGCCAGGAGGTCGTATATCTCGTCGAAGTGCCGCCCAGTGGCGGCGTACCTTTCCATCTTCTGGTGGATGCTGTAGATGTGCTTGGGACGGCCGGAGATATCGGCCACGATGCCGACCTTGTCGAACTCCTTCTTGATGAGCTCGATGGCCTGGGCGATGAACTTCTCCCGCTGGTTTTGCCGGGCATCCACCAGCCGGGCGATGCGCTGGTAATCCTGCGGCTGGAGATAGCGGAAGGAGAGGTCTTCCAGCTGCCCCTTGATTTCCCATATCCCCAGGCGGTGGGCCAGCGGGGCGAATATCTCCAGCGTCTCCTGGGCGTTGATGCGCTGGCGCTCCTTGGGAAGGGCGTCCAGGGTGCGCATGTTGTGGAGCCTATCGGCCAGCTTGATGAAGACGACGCGGAGGTCCTCGGCCATGGCCACCAGCAGCTTGCGGATGTTCTCCGCCTGCGAGGCGCCCCCCGCCGCGCCGGTGGTGGAAAGCGAGACCTTGCCCAGTTTGGTAGCGCCGTCGACGAGCCTGGCTATCTCCGGCCCGAACCTGGCCTCGATATCGGCGATGGGCAGGCCGGTGTCCTCCGGGATGTCGTGCAACAGCGCCGCGGCCAGTGAGCTGGCGTCCATCTGGAGCTCGGCCAGGATGTAGGCCGTCTGCACGGGGTGCTCCAGGTAAGGCCCGCCGGAAAGGCGCGTCTGCCCGGCATGCTTTTCGGCGGCAAATTTATATGCCTCCTCGATGACGGGGAGCTTATCCGGGGGGAGATATTCCCTGGCCTTTTCCAGCAGCCTGCTAAGTTCCATGACACCCCACCCCAAGCCGGAATTCGGGAGCTTTCTTTCCTTTAATAGCATGGGTAATATTGTATTTTCAGTATATCCCAAATGGACAGGCGTGTAAAACTCCGTCTCGTTCTCGGTGCTGCCTCACCCCCTGTATTCCCCTCTCCAGCCGGGTCATCTTTATGATTCCGTCTTCTCTTGGCTGGAAAGGGGGAAGGTTTCTTAAGAGGGGTTGGCGCCCCTCTTCGCGGGCTACTCTCCCTTACCCCTCCCCACCGCAGGTATTATTTCCCACCCTGCCCGCCCCGGGGCATTTACGGCCTGTCCCATGGGTGCGGCCTCCCTCCTCCAATGGGGGTAAAGGGGTGGCATCTACGGGCTAAGCCGCCGATGACAATGGGCGGCCGGGTGGGAAAAGATAACTCTGATGGGCGGGGCCGGGGGGATTTTCACCTTTATCTCTTTACATATCCGTTGTAAATACTGTATTCTAGCCTTAAGAATGACCAGGGAAAAATCTTACCAGGCCGCACGAGGAACTCAGGATATCCTCCCGGAGGAGCAGCCCTACTGGCGCTATATCGAGGGGGCGGCCTCCGAGGTGAGCCGCCGCTACGGCTACCAGCGTATCGATACCCCCCTCTTCGAAGATACCGCCCTCTTCAGCCGCAGCGCCGGGGAGTACACGGATATCGTCCAGAAGGAGATGTACACCTTCAACGACCGGGGCGGCAACTCGCTGACCCTGAAACCGGAGGGGACGCCGGCGGTGTGCCGGGCCTATCTCCAGCACGGCATGGCCAACCTCCCCCAGCCGGTGCGGCTCTATTACATCTCGCCCATCTTCCGCTACGACCGCCCCCAGGCGGGCCGCTACCGCCAGCACTACCAGTTCGGCGCCGAGGCCATCGGAGAGGGAGACCCCATTCTGGACGCCGAGGTCATCGCGATGGCTTGGGGCTTTTACAAGACCCTGGGGCTTAATGATATTACCCTGCAGCTCAACAGCATCGGCTGCCGGGCCTGCCGCCCGGGGTACCTGGCCGCCCTGGCGGACTACTACGCCGCCTATACCGCCCGGCTCTGCCCGGACTGCCGGACGCGGCTGGAGAAAAATACCCTGCGCCTGCTGGACTGCAAGCAGCCGGCCTGCCAGGAGATAGCTCAGGCCGCCCCGCGCTATGCCGACCACCTCTGCCCGGCCTGCGACGAGCATTTTACCAGCCTGCAGAAATACCTGAAACTGCTGGGCATCCCCTTCCAGCTGAACCACCGGCTGGTGCGCGGCCTGGACTACTACACCCGCACCGTCTTCGAGGTGCAGCCGCGGGAAGAGGGAGGCCAGAGCACGCTGGGGGGCGGCGGGCGCTACGACGACCTCATCGAGGAGCTGGGGGGAAAGCCCACGCCCGCCATCGGCTTCGCCGCCGGCATCGAGCGGATAATACTGAACCTGAAGAAGGCCGGCGTCAGCGTGCCCGCCCCGCCCGCGCCCCGGGTCTTCATCGCCTGCCTGGGCGAGGCCGCCCGCGACGAGGGGCTGCGGCTGGCGGCGCGCCTGCGGGAGGCGGGTATCAGCGCCGTGGCGGCATCGGGCAATAAAAGCCTCAAGGCCCAGCTGCGCCAGGCCAACTCGCTGGGGACGCCCTTCGCGGTGATTATCGGGGAGGACGAGGTAAAGGCGGGCACGGCCGTCCTGCGGGACATGGCCACCGCCACCCAGGAGAGCCTGCCGCTCGGGGAGCTGCCGCGGCGGCTGGCCGTCTAGCGCCCGGTCTTGTGATGGAAATGTTACGGCGGCGCCAATTTTTCATAGCTTTTTGATATGTAGAACGTTATAATATAATAGTGGTCTAGATGCCAGGGGGTGTTTTCTTCACTAAAATATATATAATTACACAAATTTTATACTAATTATGTAAATCCACACGTACAGTGGACTTGACAAACAGCCCGCGTATGCTATAGTTATTATGGTATTCAGTATATCTTGTATGAGGTATGCGTTGGAAAGGAGGTGGTTGTATGCCTACAACCCGCAAGGGTAGATGGAGCCAGGCGCTCCGAAATTAGCTTTTACGGAGATGTATCTCTGCAAACAGTATGGTTAATACCCTTAAGACTGTTTCCGGGGATATGGTATAAGACCTAAAAAAACCCAAACTTTATTAGGAGGAAACTAAAGGTCGTGAAAAGAAAAATAATCAAACTTAGTGGCGTCGGCCTGGTGCTGATACTGATGGCCAGTCTCTTAATCTCCGCCATACCGGTATCCGCCGGCACGCTTACCTGGACGACTCAGGCCATCCCCGAC